>JAEOUN010000021.1 GCA_016839245.1 Candidatus Thorarchaeota archaeon | reverse complement strand
TTGACTACCAAAATTGGATTTGATGTAACAAAACCATTGATTACAAAGGGAAAGAATTTCAACCGAGTTGCATTTCCAGATGTTGAATTAGATAAGTTTCTAGATAGTTGACTCCCGACGACACTTTGTCACCATAGTAAATTCTCTATTTGCTATTTGCATTATTCAGACACTCTATAGCTATCAGATTCCATTCTGGATTTGCTAAGTTACGTTTTTGCCTCATCTATCAAGCCTATTTGCAAGAGAGAGTCCACCAATAATGGCAATCAAGCCGAAGGCACCAAAGATTGCTGGCATTATGATGTCTTCCCTTGGAGTTCGAATTTGATATTGTATTTCTACATTGAACGCTCCATTCAAATCTGTATCAATTCTCTCGAAGCTAACCACAGAAGGTGAATTGACATCGAGTGGGATTGTGATCCACCAATCATTGTTGTCTGATTCTTCTTCCAGAGTAAGGCTAAAGGTATTGCTAGTGATGACTGATAATTGAAAGGGATACTGACTGGAAGTCATCGAGTGTATTTTGATAGAAACAGATGATTGCCCTTGTGGATACAAGCTCGAAAGATTAAGCAATGAAGTAGGATGTGTTTCATTTAATACAAATTGATAGGTTTCATCTGGAAGGGTTTCGACTGTGTATACTGGTATGAAGTCTCCGCCAAGTATGCCTTTTATCAAGGGATGACAGAATACAGTACCAATAAGCAGTAACACTACTATTGCTAGAAATTTTGCACCTCTGGCTTCATAAGAAGTTAGACCACGGTACGATTTGAACAGCAGATAGAGTGCATAGAGGGTGATTCCTGTTCCTGTAGTCATAGCAAGTAATTGAAGTGGAGGATTCTTTACATAAGCAATGGCAATGGCCCATTGATATGTCGTAAGGTCAATGGATACATCACCATCTTGCCGAACTATTTCTAACCGCCACATATATGAACCAGACACTGGAAACTCGATATCAAAATCAATGATTTCTTGGACATTTGTCACATTGAAAACTACTTGATCCTGATGCCATACGACTATGTTTACAGAGGTATTATTCGTATGAAGGGAGGATATTCCAAAATCGGGACTTGAGATATTGTATTCATACGAAGGAGATTCCTCAGAGAGAATAAATGAATGAGTATAGGGCAACTTTTGCGGTGATCCAATATAGGAATAACTTGGCATAAGAAAGCAAGACAAAACGAGTAATAAGCCTAGAAGAAATAGGAAAGATTGCATTGCAATTCTCTGTTGTCTGTTTTCATTTCCCACAATTTTCCCTCATTCTTTGAGGTCAGCGAATCACTATATATGTCAATATGTATATTTGAGCAACAGCTAAAATTCCCTCTAATCTAGTCACATTATGTGACTTCATTCTGTGTCCCTCAAAAGTGGCTTCGGTATATATACTGATTCTGAGCAGTATTTGTTGTGAACTATTATGGCTCTAACAACGAACAACCGAACTGAACTGGTGCAGAAGCACAGGAGAAATCCCTTCTCCACAGAGGCTGTAGCATACGCATTCCTTTACCGGAGGTAGAACAGGAATGGCATTCATTAAGGACATGAGAATCAAGGCTTCAGAGAGGTACATCTCCACTGATGCTATCACTTACGCTTACTCCTACAGACGTTGAGAGATGCAAGCTCTCAGCCTCTTTCTCCTTTTCTTCAAAACTCACTCGCGGTAGATGAAAACTTCATCATCAATACGTATGAGAGATAGGTTACATTATAGTTCGTTTCTAGTATTGATATCACGAAACTATAATTTCTTTCATGTCCAAACTCTGACTGTGTGAAAGTAGAGTGAAAGTCGAGATTGATGCATCCGAAGTGGAGTATGGACTATATTACAGAGATGAGAAGTGTAAAGAATTAGAAAAAATTTTGCAGAGCAACTTAAGATACGCTGAATGTGAAGTGAAACGTGTCCAGTGGGGAAACGTGAATACAAATCCGTTTGATGTAGTGGATGAGAATGAAGAGAGCATTGTCCTCCTTGAAACCTGGGAGGTCAATACCTTGAGCCCATCCGAACTCTTGTCATATATAGAAGTAAAGCAAATAATCGATAGACCACTCTCTGATGCTGAAGCTGCTCGATATGGAGCTGCTATAGCATTTGGTCTATCTGCCGCAGCTCTATCATATTTCGTGATTTTTGAGGGAGCTTTCATGACCTTAGCACTCTTTATTGTGCCACTATACATTCTCACCCCGATTTTGGTCATCATTGCTATTCGGACTTATAGAAAATCGATGCTACAGAAAAAACATGCCGACTTGGAATCGGTAAGAACGGATCCCTCATTTGTTGACATCCTGCGAAGACTATCGGAAGTACCTGAACTTGAGGATTATATTAGAGAGAGATTCACAAAAAGAATAGATACTATTGAAAATGAATTGACTGGAATTAATACATGATTCCTCTAATGTCACATTAGGAACATATCTTCAATCAATAAGGATTAGTTCGTGGTTTGGTCACGATTGCTCCTTTTCCTTTATTTTATAAATGATTGATTGAGCGGTAAAACTATGAATGACCAGTCAGAATACGAACCTCGTTCCTATCAACTCAATGCGCGAGACCAGATAGTGCATCAACTAGAGAATGAGGGGAAGACATTCTTCCTGGTCTTGCTTCCTACGGGAATGGGGAAGACTCTCATAGCAACACAGACAGTTGAGATCCTCATCGAGCGGGGAGCAATCGCTGATGATGAAAAGGTCCTCTTTCTTGTACAGGACCGGAAATTAAAACATCAGTTGCATGAGATGGCAACCAAGTATGGCCTGGGAAACCATGGCCACTTGTATCTCCTCGACGAGCAGAGGGGTATCCCAGCAGCCATGTCCCGTCAGCATGCAGCAATTTCCAAGTTCATCTTTGCTACACCAGTCCTGATGATGAATGCGATAGTTGGTAGATCTGCACGAATTGATCAAGAAACCCTTAGGAAGATACGACTCATCATCATTGATGAGATATTCGATATCTTTGCACAGAGTTATGGAACAAAGCGGCCTCAAGAAGAAACTATTGAATATATTGAGAGAAGATTCGGGAATGGGCGCAACTTCAATCAGATTACAAATGATCTGAAGAGAGAACTGGAGGCACAGGGACAAAATTTTGAAGAGGAGAGGATAGTGAATCTATTGATACGGGAATTCGAAGGCAAGAATTATAGAATGAACAAGAGATTCGAACCGCTCCTCAATGTCCTTGATATTCTAAGGTCAGACTCAGATAAGATATTGATTGGACTTACAGCATCAATTTCACAGGAGGCAAAGATTGACCTCTTCAAAACTACCTTCTCAGGAAACCGTGTTGTTGAGATACATCCGATAGGAGATGATTTTGAGTTCTATCGACCTGCTTATGAGTTGAAACGAATCAGAGTATTTGATGATTGGATTACTGGCGTAGATGCCACAATCACCAACGCACGACAAGCTACTTTTACTCACCTAAGCAAAGCCTATGTATTGCTCACTGGTCGAAAGACCATGCCAAAGGACAGAATCCTTCTGTTTGTTTCAGACTTGCTTGGAAAGGAAAATGTACGAAAGAGGCTCCTTGAAAAGATGGGGGGAAACCAAGAGAACCTCAAATCTATCCTCTCAAATGCATCAGCATATCTATTGTTGACGGTGGCTCGACAACGCCTACTAGAAGCAACATTTGACTCGTTTCAGAAATTTATAGAAGGGATAACCAATAAGACTCTGCTTGCAAACAAGGATTTCCAAGGTGTCAAAGAGGAAGTGAGTAAGAAGAGGACATTGATTGCATCTGATGCGAATTATCTGGGAGAGAAAGAAAAACGACTTCTCTTTTGGCTTGATATGTTGAAAAAAGAAAACAAGAAAGCATTGGTAATGTGCCGCTTTGTTGAGGTCACAAAATATCTATCAAATCTAGCTGAGAAACAGGGAATCCAATCCACCTTTGTACACGGTGGGATGGATGGTGCTATGCAGTACAAGCATATCAAATCATTCAAGGAAGGGGACAAATCAGTGCTCCTTGCCTCTGAGAGGTTGATTGAGAAGGGTACTGATCTTCCAGAGGCAGATGTAGGTTTTTACTATGGGACAACAGCATCTCTTGAAAGATATGAACAGAGCCTTGGCAGGATTAGAAGCAATGTCAGTAATGTCAAGACACTCTACACAATTGCATACAACCAGACTGTTGAAGATGAGAAGTCGTTGAAACGAGATACGATGTTTCTAGAACTTTTAGGGAAAAAGATGGGATCAATCACTTTAGCCACAGAAGATTGAGAGTTTTAATTCAAGTTTTGAGAGAATCTAGAAGACTCTCTCAAGGAGCACTAATGCCCATTCTTCATCCTCATACTCTTTTTTCGTGACCCAGTCAAGGGAGTTGAGTGTTTCAACATATCTTGTTACAAACGAGCCAAAGATTGCAGTGCATCGGGACTCAGCAGCAAGATGCACATGATGTGAGAGTTGATCAAGAAAACTACTTGAATCAGAGGCATGTATTGTGAATTTCCACTCTTGGTCTGAATTGTCAGACGACGACTGAGGACTAGGGAATCCTAGAGAGAAGGAATAGATTCTGTCAGCATCTCTCTGAATCCAAAATCTCGCAATGGAGTTGGCGATATCCAGTCCACCTTGAGTAACATCAACAGCTTTCCAGTCGTAGATGAGGATATTGAATGGCAAAAGATTCGATGCGATTAGATCGTCGTGAATCGCTCTCGAAGAAACCTCAATTAATGGTCGTTGTGATGATTGCCAAGAGATTTCAGCAGGATTTCGTTGCCAATGAAATGCAAGTTTGAATTTAGTCTTCATGCCTACCGATTTTGCAAGATGTAGTGATATTGTGTTGTCTGCAGCGGTGGTATATCGAATACGCTTGACAGGGATGCTTTTTGCTAATTCAACGACATGTTTTGTTAGGATGGTAGCAAGTTTTCTCTCTCTATAATCTGGATGCACTCTGAGAGCCTCCATCCATCCGGTCATACCATTATCAATGACCCTAAGGTTAGCCAATGCGATAATATGATCTTCAGCCTCAATACCTATCGGATACGAGTTTTCATCATTCAACCATTTATCAAAGAAGTATGGGACATAGTCATGACCTTCCCATGTATGCTTAGCAATCTCTAGTATATCGGCTCTATCTGATGCTCTTAAGGGTCTTATAGAACTCATTTCAAAATCACATGGACTTTCATACATTCTTAGATTTGAACTAAGTGTTTAATCCAATTGTGAGGAGTTGGTCATATTGGAAAACAATGAGACATGTAAGATATTGATGAGAAGTGTAACAGCTTGATTGTAAAAAGGATGAACAATCAAATGAGATTTTCGTATCATCGAACTCCTGCGGAGTTCCTACTCCTTAATAATCGTCATCAACTGATTAAACAAAACAATACAATCAGCAATTGATTGGTTGGAGATAAGCGAACTATGTTCCATATTAGAATGGCTAGAAACAATGAGATTGATGTGATAGTTCGGCATCGTATTGAGATGTTACGATCAATGGGTTGGTCAGAAGAACGAATTTCAAAAACCAAGGATGCAACACGGAGATTCTTAAATGAACCGTGGGATCCAAGTATCGAGATCTACTTCCTACTTGAACATGACGAGGTAATCGGTGGATGTGCAGTGAGTTTTTGTATAGGATTACCAACAGATAAAAATCCGAGCGGAAGGTTCGCATATCTATTCAATATGTTTGTTGAACCAGAACACCGTAGAAAAGGTCTAGCTACAGCCCTCATAAGACATATCACTCAACTTTGTAGAGAGAGAGGAATCGAGAAGATGACACTTCATGATACAAAAATGAGTAAGAACATATATGAAAGAGAGGGATTCGTTCGCTCTGAAAACTATTACATAAAATTTATTGAAGATTGACTCCGGATTTAAAGAAAAGAAATTTGATTCTATTGTGAGAGCAGATACATAGGAGTTCATACCAGTCAACAAATGAATTAATCTCAATCAGCCATCACCAGTAGGTGTGACAGTCTTTCCCTCCACCATCATTATTGCAGTACGCACTCGTGCTTTTGTACGATGGATAATCCCTCTTGGAATAAGGAATCCTTGTCCAGGTGTGAGATTGATTACCATATCTTTCAGTTCAAGAATTAGATGACCATCAATCACATAGAAGAACTCGTCTTCATTATCGTGCTTATGCCAATGAAACTCTCCATGAATGACACCAAGTCGAACAACGCAATCATTTACCTCGCATAGAGAGAAATTTTGCCAATCTTTTTCACATTGAGTGATTAATTCATTGATGTCAATATGTTCTAGAGGCCCGTATTTAATGTCTGTACTAATTGAATATCGGTCATTATTCATTATGACCACTTCTGTCTCTATGCGCTCACTTTTTTGATTTGAGAAATCGTGAGCCATATTTAGCTATTGCTAGAACTGATATAAGAGCAATGATGCCAATTGTTATTATAGTAGAGAGAGACCCTGAGATAAAAACAAAGCGTGCATTCGCGGTATATAATTCACCCAAGTCATCAGCTCCGACCAGCGTAATATTGGTAGCACCACTAGGATAGTTACCAGTATTGAATTGCCAGCTTACACTATTACCGTTGACAAAGTGAACCTCATCCCCATTGAAGAAAACTGTTAGATTTTGAACAGCATCAGGACCACTTCCAGTCAAGGTAAAGGTTCCACTAATATAATTTCCAAAAGCCATTCCTACATTACGGTTCACAGATAGAGAGAGTGTTCCTTGACCTGTAACACTCAATGTGAGGAGTGAGGATAAACAGAATCCAATTATGAGCCCAGTAAGAAGTCTCTGAGAACTGATCCCTGAAAGTAATTTACTCGTCAACAAGCAACACCGTCTTCTCAAATTTAGAAACACAATCTAAAAAGAAAATCGGTGGTTGCGTTTCAGAATATTCACTCAAAGAACTCAGATAATCCTATACATGATAGTATGTTCATAATCATCATAGATAGCCTTGTAAATAAGGAATAGAATGGATTCACTAACACAATATTGACAGGCAATACTGAAAACAGACGACGACGAGGAAAATGTATGCCATCCAGCAATGATGACCATGTTTCAATGACAGTATGGTGCACCTTGATCCCACCAGAGGAATTAGATAAATTCGCAGAGAACACAGAAGACCTACGAAGCGTAAGCCAAGCTTATGAAGATTGGCTATCGTCCATGAGAGGAAAGTCGTTTGTTGGTGTGGATATAGGCGTCCTTCTCGACCGTATCAGGATTCTCATGATTAACATTGGTATTGCATGTGCGATGAATCGCACGTTTGCTGAGGATGTTCAAAGTGTTGTGTCAGAGTATCTCAGGATTCGATCTCTTGCTATGGTGAAAGAACTTCCTGATGATTCAAAAGAGCATATTGCTGTGAAGGAAACACTCGCCTCATTTTTCAAGGATTTAAAATTCACGAGAGACATCTTTCCTGAGGAGGATGTGAAAGGTGTCATTCCTGTAAGTGTGTCTATGACATCTGAATCCTCTACTGGAGTACTAAGTCGAGTTCTAGGATCAAAATCAAAGAAAGTAAATGTAGATCCGGATAAGATACTCCAAGTGGCACTCTTAGAAGGTTCTAACATAATGAAGAAGCTCTATATGAGGCTCATCAGTCCAGACCCATGGGGAACCTATTGAAAAGAGATGCATCTATCATTTGCGCTCAATCTTCTTGCCAATTTTCTGATAGGAGATCTCAGTTCTCTTGACAACCCGCCAATCAGTCAGATGGAGAACCACTTGGATTGTATTCTTTTCAATGAATAGTTCAATGAAACTTGCATCTGTCCTGCCAGCCCATCCTCCAGTTGCACCTGACACGGTTCCTGGATTAAGAAATAACTTGTCTTTGTAAAGGTCAATGGAAGCTTGATGAGTATGACCATGGATTGCAATATCACCTTGAATTTGAGTAAGAATCTCCCAGAGTTGCTCTATATTGCCACGAGGACGTAATTGAGTTCCATGCAAAAGGAGGACTTTGAAGCTGTCAAGTTGTATCTCTTCATGAAAATCATACGAGCTTGCATAGTCCATATTACCAGTCACAATGTAACTTTGTGGGAGAGGCGGAAGTGCGTCTCTCATATTGGATTCGCGTACTAAATCACCAGTTATCAAAGCCATATCATACTTGGAATCCTTGATGTGTTGATAGAAGTCCTCAGGAACTGAATCTCTGCGTGTAGGAATATGTGCGTCACCAAAGACAAGTATACTATAAGTCATCAGTCACGTATCCTGTTCAGATTCTCAAGTATCTTTTCGTAGACATTTTTCTTTTGCCCCTTGGTCAGTTTTGAAAGCCGCTCGACTATCAATTCAGGAGTGCTTCTAGCAAGGTATCCAAAACGAGGAGTTCGATCAACTATTAGTTCCAGATTCTCATCAAGCCCTCTTGCTTCAATTCCATCTATTCTGACTGGGACATTGGTAGCCTCTTGTATCTCTCGGGCGAGATGACTGCAAATCACTGTACATGTTTTCAGATCACTTTGAAGAACCTCGATGAGACCCGCTATAACATTCGCAGCACTACCGGGTTCAGTTATTGCTTCAACTTCATCAAAGAGAGCAAGTTTAGATTTTTCAGATACAACAATGTCAGCAAACTGCTTTAGTGTTGTTTCAAAAGCACCAGCACTGACCATACCACGACTCTTGTAGAAGAAATATAATTCCTCAAAGACTGGAACAAATGCCGTCTTGGCTGGAACTGGAAAGCCAGCCTGTGCCATGGTGATAATCTGAGCAATAGTCTGGATTGTAGTTGTTTTACCACCACTATTTGCTCCCGAGAGAAGTGCGCAATTTTCACCGTTAGTACCAGGTGGATTGAATGGAGTCATTCCAATCGCATAGTCAATTGGTTGAACCTTGCCATGTTTTCCCTTCAGAAAACTCTCTAGCAAAAAGATATTATTTGCACTTTCAACACCTACACCGGAATATTGTAGTGAGATTTCAGGAGTGTTGAGTTCATAATCTCTAGAGAATAGACCAACAGCTAAGAAGAGGTCGAATTCCAACAGAGTCTGAACTGCTTCCAAGACTACCTCTTTTAATTTCTCAAGGTCATTTGCATATTTTTTGATGAGTTTGAATTGTCTGTCTGCAAAGATACGTCTGAGTTTGTCCTCAAGATCATTGATTTGTGTTGAAACCATCTTTACGGGAAGCGAGATCTCTTCACTAATGATTCCAGTGACCCAATCAGCTTCCCTAGCTGTAAGTCCAAGCATCTTGACAATCTTGTCTTCAGCCTCTTGAATAGTGGTGGTAAAGGTTTCCACAATTTCAGCAGGAAGCATATTTCTAAGTGCGCTTCCATCTGCACCTTCCATATCTGCAGATTGTAGAATTGTGATGATCTGTTGCCCACCCAAAGTCACCTTACTCTTTGAGATTCTTGTCGTAATTTGCTCGTTTAACCAAGACTCTGTTTCTGCCGTTGCAGTTGGAAAGATCTTCACTGCATTACGATATCTGTCAATCTCAGAGTCAATCCCTTGTGCAAGATCTCCATTTTCATCAAGATTCTTGAGAATCTCTCCCACCCTGCTCAATCCCTCAAAATCAAGATTCTCTGCGAATGTATTGACTGCTTCATTTGATGGTAAGGTATTGAATATTTGAGCCAAATCGCAGGCAGCATCAATGACTCGGTAGTTTCGAGCGTAGAAATTTACAGTGTTTTCAGGAAGTATATCATCGATTGACCAATCCTTCCCTAGCATCTCCACATTGTCAAGCATATCTATAGATTCATCAAACATACCAAAAGGGGAGATAAAAAGCACAAGGTCGTAACCCTGAGCATAGTCAGCAGCATTCTCTCCTTCTGAAATCACATAAACAGGACACCACTTATCAATACCCTCCTGGATGAGTGTATCAAACACCTTGTCATCATTCGTGATTATCACACGCCCCTCAATTCTGCGAGGTTTTGACCTGCGGTAGAGACCTCGAATCTGGCCAAGTAATTTTTTCAAAGACTCTCGTTGCTCATCTGAGAGCCCACGAGCCATACCTGATGCATGTGAGAAGTATTTCTGCCGATCAAGAATGATATCTAATTTATCAGGAGGGAGTGGAAAATAGAGAAAGAGTTTGTCTTTTGCATAGGTCGTATTTGCATATCCTTGAATTATTTGAAGAATGTCTTCAAAGATCTTACGAATATCAGGACTTCGTAAGAGCATATTTGAACTCACGCCAAACTGGTGTTCAAAGGCACCTTTTACAAGATTCACAGCCTGTCTTGAACCAATTCCAGGAACTGCAGCAATAAGATCAACCCGCGAGTCCTTGATTACTTTGAGAGCGACAGCCTCACTGCCAAAGTGGTCTAACAATGCTTTCCTGAGTTTATCTCCAATTCCTGGGATATCTGACAGATTTTCCATAGTCAAGATGTGGTCACCCGAATCAAGGCTGTTATCTGTGCGTTGATTGTCTTTTTCCTTAAAGTCTTGACTCTCTGGCTCATTGAGTTCAATTAAACGCGCCATGCTATGTTGCTCCTATACATTTTCTTAGTATAAGAGCAATAAAGTACTCCTACATTTTCATACTCGGACAAGAATTAATATCCTAAGTCAAGGTCTACTATGTTAAGTGGAGTTTCACCATGGATAAAACGAAGTATGTTCTCGCCAGCAAACTGAAAATACTCTCGTTCTGTGTTTTCAGAATAACCCGCTCGATGAGGAGATAATACTAAATTATCTAGCTCTTGAAATGGAAGATCTCTTGGTGGTTGTGCTTTTCCACGCCATTTTGAAGGATATCTCCACCAGACATCTAGACCTGCACCATAGATTCTTTTCTCATTAAGAGCATGAAATAGTGCTTTCTCGTTTATGATGGGACCTCTTGAGATGTTTACGATGATGGATGTTGGTTTCATCCATGAGAAGAATTTATCATCAACAAGATTCTTTGATTCTGGAGTGAGAGGTAGGCTGAGAATTATAAAATCAGCCTCTTCAACAAGGGATTGAACATTATCAATCTTTACTAGTCTGTCAACTAAATGGGCGTTTAATGATTTTCCACTTCGCGTTGCTGCAGTTATTGTAAGGTCAAAGGATTGTAATCTCTTGGCAATCTCAGAACCAATATTCCCCAACCCAATCAGTAGACAGGTCTTATGTCGAATCTCAATATTAGGATTCGGACCGCCAAAGGCATAAGTCCAGTTGCCTTTTCTGAGCTCTCTATCATTTGGAATAATATTTTTTGCAACACTAAGAAGAAGCATAATAGCGTATTCAGCAACCTCTTCAGCGTTTATGTGAGAGTTACATAGAATAATTCCTCCACGATCCTTCACAGCCTTGTAATCGACATCTTCGATACCTGCTGAAAAGGTCTGTATCATCTTCAACTTGGATGCACTCTCGATATATTCACGAGAGACTCGATTTGAAGCAAGAATATCAGCATCTTCTCCAACAGAAAGCATAGACTCCAGAGTGCCATCAGTCAACACTATCTCTGCAGTATCACCAAGGATGTCCTGAAGTATCTGAATGTATTTATTATCTGAAGAAACCATTACCTTCAAGTCACTCACATCTGGAGAGAAAGATGCCAAGAGCCCTATTGAGCTCTTGGGTACATCAATTAGTAAGATCTGGCAATATAGACGATCTCAGTAGCAGGCTTTCCACAGACGACGCAGATCCCTTCAGGTTTTTCATCGACATCAATCCTTGTACCTCTGATTTCACCACCAGTTCGATCCTTTATCTCATCTGCACAGGATTTGCCATCCATCTCAGTGGTACAGAGTGGTGTTCTAGCTATCTTACCATGCTCCATGGCATCTTCAATAGCACCTATGGATTCGGCATCGACGACAAGATCAACAAATTTAGACTCAGCTGCTGCACGAAGATTGGCATCGATATCCTTTCCAAGTGCAAGAACGTCCTTTTTCAGATCTTTTGCGTCAACAATTTTTCGCGTCATTGTGTCCCTTCGAAATAGTACCGCCTTTCCATTCTTAATATCTCGAGGACCAATCTCAATGCGGATTGGAACACCCTTCATCTCCCAGTAGTTGTACTTCCAACCAGGGGTATTGTCCTTGTCATCAAGATATACTCTGAGTCCTGCCTTTTGAAGGGTCTTCTTGATATCTTGGCAATATTCTAAGACAGTCCTCTCATCTTTTGCCTTGTAGATTGGTACTATCACTACCTGATAAGGAGCAATCTTGAAGGGTAGTCTGAGGCCTTTATTATCGCCATGAATCGAGATTAACGCTCCAAAGATTCGTGAGATTGCCGGGCCATAGCAGGTCTGCCAAGCATATACTGACTCATTATTCTCGTTCAAGTATTTAATGTCAAATGCGCGTGCAAAGTTATCTCCTAGGTCATGTGTTGAGGGAAGCTGGATGACTTTGCCATCTGGCATGAGTGTATCAGCAGCATAGGTATTGAGACCTCCAGGAAACTTGTCCCATTGAGTCCTACGAAAGACTATTACAGGAATTCCATAGTTTTCTGTCACAACTTCTTTTGTGGTCTCAAGATCTTCCATGACCTGCGCTTTAACTTCATCATGGGTTGCAAACACATTATGACTCTCTATCCAGAGAAACTCTCTACCTCTGAGGAAAGGTCGTGTGCTCTTAATCTCAGACCGGAAGACCGAGCAGCGTTGATACAACTTCATGGGTAAATCACGCCAGCTTCGGACCCATAGTGAATACATTGGATAGATTGCTGTTTCACTAGTAGGCCTGAGTGCAAGTCGCTCTTCGAGCTTTTCACCATCGCCAATATCATGAATCCAGAATACCTGAGGAACAAATCCTTCAACGTGCTGAGATTCACGGACAAGATTACTCTCAGGAATTACAGTAGGAAACAGCATAGGCAAGTGATTCTTTCCCTGAAGAACCTCCTCAAGTATATCGAACATGTTATTCATGCTCATTATACTCCAAGGAAGAAATGGTGTGAATCCCTTTACACCATACCGAATATCGGCAAGTTCAGCTACTTTACAAATTTCACCATACCAATCAGGAAAGTTCATCTCTTTGTCAATATCAAAGATGACTGTCTTCTGTTCGTTCTTATCACTGCTCATGATAGTATCCTCTGTACTGATTTAGATTCATTAAATAGACTAGGACGTAGAAGTAGATTACTATTGATTCTCTGGAACGCATTCACCTAGCATTTTACGTTCACCGAAATTTCCATCAGTCTGATGCTATTTAAAGACTCCCATGCGGGGTATTGCTAACGTTTTGTAGTGATTTCACCGACTTCCTGAATTCTCGTGTGAAGATTATGCTTCTTTATGAGTTCCACGACACCTTCCGGAACAAGTGATTCCCATTCATTATTACCCCAACGGATTAGATCACGAATATGTTTTCCACTGTAGGTCGATCGCTCGAGGAGCTTTGTGGAGTCTGTTGCCACTCCTCCATCTTCAAGAAGCCGTTTCACTAATGGATTATGACTGTAGGCTTTGTCAAAATAGGGAACAAATGAGCGAACATGTGCGACCCATAGTGGATGAATATTAATATCAGGTACAGGGACTACAGTTATTCTCTCGAGAGGAAGATTTTCGTCCATTAATGCTCGCCGAATAAGCATGACTCTCTCGCCTCCAGTAAAGGGATTATCAGGAGTATGAGAATATTGAGCACTGCCAATTATGATTATGATATCTTCACCTTTCCCTAGAATCTGCTTGATAGTATGAATATGGCCCTTGTGAATAGGTTGAAAGCGCCCTATGAATAATGATTTCATTTTGACCAGTTGATTTGATTAGTCCATGGTTCAAATAAGGATTAGGTTGGAACATAAATCATAGCAACATAGACCATATTCATAACATTATAATCGCATTGACAGATGAGTATAGACTATGATTGAGATTGATGGATCCTATGGAGAAGGCGGTGGTCAAATACTTCGGACAGCGATCTCCCTCGCTGCTCTTACGATGAAACCAATCAGAATTACAAACATTCGAGCTGGGAGACCTAGTCCAGGATTGAAAAGGCAACATATGGCAGGTATTGAACTCACTGGAAGACTGGTCGACGCTTCAATAGAGGGGCTCGAGATTGGCAGTACCGAGGTGAGATTTGTTCCCAAGGAGAGAAAATCAGGATTATTCTATTTCGATGTGGGAACAGCAGGGTCAATCTCACTCGTTCTTCAAGCAGTCCTACCAGCGGCAGTGTTGGCACCAGAACCAATTGAATTTCATCTCAAGGG
>JAEOUN010000020.1 GCA_016839245.1 Candidatus Thorarchaeota archaeon | reverse complement strand
TTCAACTTTCGCTCGCGCTACATAGTTTACTATCGGTTTGGCTGAGTATTTAGGCTTCGCAGATTGTACCTGCGACATTCACGCGAGAAAACCAACCCGCGCTACTCTGGATCCTTAGACATGCCTGCACTTTACGCCTACGGGGGTGTCACCCTCTATGCCACATCGTTCCAGACGACTTCGGCTTTACTTGCAGAGGCACTTGTCCAGGCCCTAACACCACATCTCCTTGTACTCATCGCACAAGGATTCAGTTTGGCCTATTCCCCTTTCGCTCGCTGTTACTAAGGGAATCACAGTTGTTTTCTTTTCCTGCCCGTACTAAGATGCTTCAGTTCCGAGCGTTCCCAATCCGAGAATGACCTCGGATCCACACAGGGTATTAGCCCATGCGAGGAAGTCCCATTCGGGAATCCACGGATCAACGACTTCATGCGTCTACCCGTGGCATATCGCTGCTTGTCACGCCCTTCTTCGGCTAGCCAACCTAGTCATCCACCACTGACCGTATAGCGAAATTGCGGACCTAGTCATGTGTTGACACAGTATTACCTGTTGTCCACAAATTGTGAACATGATTGATTCATAACCAATCATGCCAAGGAGTTTCGTAATTCTAATAATTGGTTTTTCCTATTCCTAAGTTTTCGATCAGTGTACTTCCATCCTCTGCAATCAGTGTATCTGTTCCTACAAGTGCACGGCACTGGAACATATACATTGACGGTCCTACATCGGGAATGGCACCAATCTCTTAGCCTGGTCCCGATGAGCCTTCATTCAGGGAGAAATTTCTCTGAACTCCGGACCTAACTTCGCATTCAACTGAAATATCAGCGACTGCTCAGCCAGCCAATCTGGCTGGTTTTTTAAAGCTTGCTATCCGTCGAGGGTAATTCTGTTACCAGATTACATGAACAGTCTTCGACGACCCTGCATAGCCGTCGGACAATACTTTCCTACTCGGCGAAAGCAATCTAACTGCTCAAAATTTCCGTATAAAGTTTTTGTCATATGCACCTTCTAAAGTCCATCAAGAGGGGGGGTTGTGTATATGCACACAAAATTATTTGTCATGAAGAGTGTCCTCTTGTCTTTTCATTAGGTCGGCTATGCCCCTAGAAGCAAGGTCCAGCATAGCATTAAGAGTTTCACGTTTGAATGTTGCACCTTCTGCTGTGCCCTGAACTTCAACAAAGTCCTCATTGCGCATTACAATATTCATGTCTACATCTGCAATCGAGTCTTCAGCATAACAAAGATCAAGCAAGATTTCATCATTTACTAAACCAACACTGACTGCAGCCACATTCCCAAAGATGGGCTTTTTCTCAATCATACTCATATCAATCATGAAATCAAGTGCATCACAGAGAGCGATAAAAGCACCAGTGATTGATGCCGTGCGAGTCCCCCCATCAGCTTGAATCACATCACAGTCGATCTTAATTGTGTTTTCACCCATTTGTTTTAGGTCGAGCGCAGCTCTGAGAGACCTTCCAATCAATCGTTGGATTTCTTGAGTTCGTCCACTTACTTTATAGCGGTTTATTCTGTCGGTGGTGGATCTTGGAAGCATACCATATTCAGCAGTAACCCACCCTTGACCACTACCATTTAACCAACCAGGTACACCTTCCTCAACTGTAGCTGTACAGATGACTTTGGTTTCGCCCGTAGAAACCAGGACGGATCCCTCAGGATGTTTCAGATAATTCCTAACAAAATCAACTGGTCTTAGTTCATCATTTGCTCGTCCGTCAGCTCTGGACATCATTAATCCTCGTATTTTTGATTAATAATCCGGTATTAATTAGTGTTGGGACTCGTATCAGATACTTTTATTGAGAGATTACCCATGTAGATAATAAATGGAGAGAGTAACAGGGAGCATAGTCCAAGATGAAAGACCTCGATAGTCATTTCAAAGAAGTATTGAATGATACAGTAAAGGAGTGGAAGGATCATTCCAATGTTGTTGGTATCCTTGTATATGGCTCATATGTCAGAGGAACGATAACAGCGAATTCGGATTTAGATATAGCTATCATCTGGAAAGAAGATGAAGCTCCTGTCAGATTATTATCATCACATAAAGAAATCCTAGTTGATATGGCATTCATGACAGTTTCTGAAATAGAAGCAGTATTGGAAGGCACCACAACAGACGTATTGAAAATTTCAGAAGTAATAAATCGCCTTCGAACTTCCAAAGTCTTACACGATAAAGGCAATATGCTAGAGAATTGGAGGAAACGTGCACAGCAGTATGTTTGGGCTGATGCAGTAGTAAATGAAGTGAAAAAAAATGCATTTGAATTACTAGCAAATGCAAAGATGTATGTTATGAATGGGGACAATGAGAGTGCAATCTATACGCTGCGAGAGGGGCTCTTTTACTTAGGTCGTATAATTGTGATGCGAAATAATATCTTCACGATGCTTAAGCCTGCAGAAATATTGGCAGAAATACGGATGTTGGATCCGATTACGTATCAATTATTTCTTCGAACCTATAAACTGAAGGGATTGGATGAGCCAAAGCTTCTTTCCATCTTAAGAGAAATAAAAGAATGGATGGAAAGAACAGAACAATTATTGGAAGAGAGTACTATAGAAAATAATACGATACGAATCACAAGTCTACTTGCACAAGTTCAGAGAGAGTACCATGGAGCTTTGGGTTTAACTTATGGTGGAGATTACGAACTCGCAGTGCTAGAGATGCGTCAAGCAATCTGTACGCTGGGTAGAGCAATTGTTATTCTAAAAGGTGGAACTAGCCAGAATGGTGAGTTCATAAAGAGTCTTCGGGAGTATAACGATGATTTCTTCAACCAGATACTAGTTGAACATGGAGCATATGACATTCAACCTACAGAAATTAGTCGAATCATTAGTGAAGCAGAATTCATTGCACATAGAATCTAAGTACTAGTTCTTGAGCTATATTGATTAGACCAACTGTACTGATTCAATTGATGTGGTTTTATGTCAGATATGGAGTCTACAATCCTCAAATTACAGAGTGTTGTACTAACAAAGGAAAAACAGATACTTTTCGAAGAAGAATTAAATCGCTATGCCAATGCAACAAACTGGGTCATAAAGACATCATTGAAGAATCATCTTTCAAAACCATCAAAGATTGTTGAAGCTATAAGTGAGCAGTTTTTTGACCAATTCGATAAGAGACCCGAATATCTTGCAGATATTGTTAAGACTGCCTGTTCTGAGATTGCACGACATAGAAAATTATCGATTACAATACGAAGTATGAGGGAAAAGACACCATTTTTCAAGAGAGGTTGTGCCATTTATTCACAACCCCTTGCAAGACTATCTGATCGTGCAGTTACTATTACGCTTTGGGACAAAACACATCTACCAATACCTTTTGATAAATTCAGTAGAAACAAGTTGGCAAATGAGATATCTAAGATTTTAAGGGGAGAACCACTAAAAGTCGATGCAGATGGAAAAATGCCTTTAAACCAGAGATATGATCGAATACGTCTGATCTGGAACAAAGAAGGATTTCTTAGAATTGATATTCGGGCTAAAATCTAGAGAGGAATTCTCAAAGAAGACACACTAGATACTCCAAGAGATAAGTGTACCAGAGAAGTCCCCTGAATAAACTACCTCATTCGTTGGAGACCATTCAACAGCTGTAATTCCAGTCAGGAGAGAACCAGACGATATCTCCTTCATGCTGTTGAGAGACCATAGACGAAGTGTCCTATCCCAACTTCCTGATACAAGTCGGTCTCCTGTTGAGTCAATTGATAGAGCCTCAACAACATCAGTGTGTCCTTTGAGCTTGCCTATCTCTGATGGTTGCTCCAAATTGAATGATAATATTGTGCCGCTATGTAGTCCTAGAACAAAACGAACACCATCAGGTGTGGCAGCTATGGAACGAATGTGATCATTCTGTATTGGCAATTCCTGAACAAGCTCATAAGAGCTTAAATCCCAAATTTTACATTCACCATTCCAAGAGCTGGTGACAAGTTTAGTTCCATTATCTATGAATGCTACACCTGTGATTTCTGATTGATGTGCCTGAAGGTTTCTGAGGTTTTTCAATGTATTTAATGAGAACACCTTGACTTCGCCATCTAAGGCACCAGCGGCACCCTTACTTTGGTCCAAAGCTGTCGCCAAGGCTTTTACCTCTGAGTTGTGTCGCAAGATAATCGGTTCATCGTTCTCCTTTGTATCCCATAGACGGGTGGTCTGATCCCAACTACATGAGAGCAAGTGGTATCTATTATCTTTGAACGATACACCTGTAATTTTACTTTCATGTCCAGTGATTGTCTGTTTTTTCTTGCCTGTTCGCGCGTCTATAACAGTTATCGTCGAATCAGTTGCTCCATAAGCTAGATGTCGCCCTTTTGGACCAATAGAGAGACACGTGATAGGTGATGGAAAACCATTGGCATATTGATATAGAAGGGTCTGCTCCAAACTGATTCACCGCAAACTGAGTACCATAGCTAGATAGTGAATTTTCCGTTTAAAAGCTTGTAACATGGAATTAACGTTTTAATCGAATATAGACGACAGAGATTATCAGGAGAACAAGCACAATAAAGGATCCGTAGAGAAGGTAGGGAGGATCCATTGCATACGTGGAGCCTTCAAGATCATATTCAACAATAAATGTTTCAAGCACCTCACCAACAATCTGGAGACTTGCATTACTACATTTATCAGGGGTATCCTCAAGAGTATGCCAATACCAAGGGAAGGGAATTTGTATCAAATCAAGAGCTGGAATCCCGGCATCTAAGAAAGGTCTGTGGTCGTCAAGAATAGAGTAACTAGTCGTGTCTAGAAAGGTTTCACTATAATCCAATGATTTAGCAATATCCCATATATCATTTTGAAGTGAATTAGTCGAACTACTTTCTTTTGGAATTTGCAGGTCAGCATCTCCAACCATATCAACAAGAATCATAGCATGAATTGACATCTTTCTTTCCACAGACAGTTCCGAAACATAATGAGTAGATCCACGAATCCACTCCCAGCCATTTAGTTCACCAGAGTCTTCTGCATCAAAAAAGACAAGTTCGACCAAAGGTCGAACAGATTCAGACAAGATTCGAGCAAGCTCGAGCAACACAGCAGTACCACTTGCACCATCATTCGCGCCAATAATTGCTTTTGATTGATTAATGAGACTGTCTTCTGTAGCATTAGGCCGAGTATCATAGTGAGTACCAAGTAATAATGGAGATTCAGAGGAGTTTGTCCACCTAGCAACGATATTGGAACACTCTGTGTTATGATAAGTGAAATTTTGCAGTAATACAGTCCAACCTAGAGATACAAGTTCATCACAAATGAATTGTCTACAGTTACTTAGATTCTGAGAACCAGGAGGACGAGGACCAAATTCACACTGTTCTAATAGATAATTAAATGCAGAGTCGCCATCAAAGGTTGGAGTATAACTAGTTTGGTGGCTGTGGATAGAAGGGATTTGTATGAGGAGGATAAGTATGATGACGAGGACGTGGTATCTCATAAATACAGCATCTCTCGTATGTACCTAAGAAGGTTTTCACGTCGGTTATGTTCTGTGCGATTGAACGATGTGACGAATAATTCCTGGAAGCTCCCTTGGAAGTCTCCGAATTACCGCTGCAGGTATCTCTGAATATCCAATGTCACCTCGTGCAACCATCGCCATTATGTCCGCAGCCAGTTTGTGACCATTTGCCTTAGATAGAAGACTCTCTGCAAACGAAGTGCCCTTTGCGCCTGCCCAGGCAGCCATCTGAAAGTTGTCAGCAAATTCCTTTCTACAAAGGGTGTGATACTCATCAAGAGCCTTTTCATCATACTGCTCTGTTTCAATTGCATGTTCGATCACTTCACTTGCAAAGATACTAGAGTGCATGGCATATGCAATTCCTTCACCCATCATGGGATCCACAAACCCGGCAGCATCTCCAACGAGAATAGCTCTTGTTGCGACGTTCGTACTCCCTAATCCATCACCACCCAGAAAACTCGTCCGGCGTTTCTCTAGTTTTAGCTTTACACCAAGACGCTTCTGCATATCGCTACAAAATCTATCAAAGTTTGAACGCAATCTTCGCATATAGATACCAGATCCAGCAATTCCTATCGCAAGATGTTCACGTTTTGGAAATACCCAACCATAGCTGTATCGATCAGGAACAGGAACAATCTCCAGTACTGAGGGATTATTATTAGTGGCTTTAAGCACACCTTCTTCACCAACAAAAAAGTCAGATTCCATTCCAAGACCAACTTTGAGAAGGTCATTTCGTTTCGGACGAAGACCAAGTGCTCTACTTACGATGGAATTCACACCATCAGCTCCGATTAGAAAATCAGATGTGAATTCACGACCATCTTGAAGCCTGACTGTAGCACCTTCATCAGATGTAGATACATCAATTACTCTGGCATTCTCTATTAACTCAGCACCCGCTTCAGAGGCTCTTCGGGCAACATATTCATCAAATCGTTCACGAAAGACAGTTATTCCAATCAATTTGTCAGATACAAATTCAGAAGTGTGACCCTGTGGAAGGACAAATCTGAGCCCATGAATTTTCTGCTCGATTATTCTAGATGGAATTTGCCCATTGAGAATTTTAATTCCCCTATACATGACAGCTCCACCACAAGGTTTCTCTCTGGGCAAAGACGCTTTCTCTAAGATGAGTGTATCAAGTCCTTTTCGTGCACACTCGTAGGCTGCAACTGAGCCTGCGGGACCAGCTCCTACAATGATAACATCATTGCGCATTTCACATTATCCTCCCTACAACCAGAATTTGCACATGCAAAATGAATTTGATAGACACGGTATTTGTTAGTCACCCTTATTCTCAAATATATTTTAGCCTTAAGTATAACGAAGCTCGAAAAAGTCGTATTTGTCGTACTCGTCAATTCCAATCTTTTCTTTAATTATTGGAATAAAGTCTGGATTGATCTCATAACCAATTGAATTTCTTCCTAACTCGCGAGCAACTCGTAGAGTCGTTCCACTACCAGCAAATGGATCAAGGACCGTATCACCCACAAAGGAATAGAGTCGAATACATCTTCGAGGGAGCTCTTCAGGAAAAGGTGCAGGATGGCGGGCTAGTTTGGCAGAAACAGGTTGAATATCCCAAATTGAATTCTGAACCCAATTTGTAAATTCTTCATGAGTGATTGCGGATTCTTCCTTTATTGACCGCTCTACCGGAGCTCGTTTTCCACTCTTTGAGAAGACAATAATCCATTCATAGGGATACGTCGATAATAGATTTGGAGGATACGGGTAGGATCCCCATGAACTAAATCTTACAGCCTTTCGCTTGTCCCAGATGTAGAGAGAGTGGAAGTACATATTGTCAAGTGAAGTCATAAACATCTCAAGATCTGTAAGAACAGATTTAGTGACGCGTCGATTAAATTTTGAGCGCTTCCCTGGAAGCAGTAATGGCATAATATTCACGATTAGTTTTCCATCTGGTTTCAAAGCCCTCACACATTCTCTGAATACTGCACATATGGATTCAAGATATTCTTCGTAGCTGCCAGATGACTGCCCTATAGCATACTCATTTCCATAGTCTTTCAATTGCCAATATGGCGGTGATGTTACAACAAGATGAACGGATTCATCAGGAATCAAATTCATGGAACGACTGTCGCCAATGACGACGAGATGCTTTGTCACTACCTCCTTCCTCCCAAATCCCAGACTATGACCTGCTCCTTTCGATTGGTCGTGTTTATCATATCCCATAGTCCGCTTGCGGTCTTTGTATATTCTCGTTCTACAACATAGGGGTCATCCCAAGGAGCAATGGCCTTGAAAAAATCTGAGCCGTGGATGAGTTTTCTATGAACCATTCGATCACCCACAACGAATATGACCAACGATTTGCTATGTAGTACAGTATCAAGAGCATAGAGAGCCTTTTTCATCTCCTGTTTGTAAGTTGAATAGCGTTGGATGAGTCCCTCTCTAACTTGAGCTCGATCAATTTCTAATATTTCCATTACTAACTTTGTATAATAACCAGTGTAATCCAAGGCATCAAAATAAGGAGGACTTGTATATATTACATCAATCGATTTAGGAGGGAGAATGTCGCCAATATTTCGTGCATCATAGTTGAAGATTTGAGCAGGTGGTGTACCTCGAATGTACGAAATATGTTTCTTAGCTTTTTTCAAAAGCATGGAATAGAAATCCACCTTTCGTAATGGTGGGTTGATCCTACCAATCGAGGTAGATGTCCATAACCAGTGATTGCATGCTCGAGCAGCAAGACAGATAGCTCCATAGAAACACGAGAGTAGATATGACGAAAAATCCCCGGATACTGATAGGATACGCATTATTTGGTTCGCAGTATCTGCATGAAAATATCGTGCAGGAGTAGTTGGCATATTAGGAACATATTGAAGGGATTGAGCATTTTGTATTGCTTTTTTTAATTGAGAGATTGTTGTTAATTGATCAATTGGTTGTGTCTTTCCGGATGCAATAGTGCAAGCTAAGGGATTGTTATCTACACCTATTGCATTCATTCCATGGATTTGAGCTTCGTACACAATTGTTCCTGTTCCACAAAAAGGATCTAAAAGAGTAAGATCAACAGGGAGCTGAGAAATTACATGTGATGCGTCCAGTGCAGACATCTTCCCTCTATATGGATAGATACCATGGATGGAACGAGGATTAATCACCTTCTCAAAATGTCTGAATTCAATTTTCTGTTTTTGTTGTTGAGAGGTGTTCATCTTGGACTTAGACTCGTGCATTGCATTTAAGAGATAGGACTATCTGACTAAAAAATTGACTAGTTTGCTGTTAGATGTCTCGGCACGATTCGCATCCAGCTCTTGGACGAAGCCCAAGTCGTCTCATAATCTTCCCACCAGGGAGCGCAGTAGTACTTTCTTC
>JAEOUN010000101.1 GCA_016839245.1 Candidatus Thorarchaeota archaeon | reverse complement strand
TGGAAATCTTTGGTAGGTTCATAGGTAGCGTGCTGTACTTGCCTATCAAGGGGATCTAGGAACCACTCAGGTCCAAGGTGAATCTCTTCTCACACGGGGTTCCTTCCGCAGGCTGGGTGGTTCCTAGTAACATATCTCTCTATAATTTGGCATGACTAGAAGAATACACAACTATTCATTGTTAAGTTGAGTCACTCAAATAATGTGAGAGGATAGTATTGGTAATTTTAGATATTTATAGACCTCGGACAAATATAGCATCTCTTAGTAAACTCGAATCATATTTTCAAGAAACCCTTCTTTTCACGAACAGAACACCCTCTTTTTTTGTGAACTGGTCAAAGGTTGGAGAGCCACTTAAAAAACTCGAGGAAGAAATCCGTATCCTTACCTCTATCTCACGTAAGAAGGATATGAAAAAGCAATTGAAGAATCTCCTTCTTACAAATCCCCGCATTGCTAGAATATTGCCAAGAATCGTAGCAATCCATGCTCTGAAATTTCCAGTCGTTTTTAGTTTTGATCCCATCAATCTGGGATGGCTTGATTTTGATAAAAATAACAACACACCATTGGCGCGTAATGAAATTGATAATCTCTTAAAATTTGTTATAGATTCAGGAATAATTGACATACTAAAGAAGATAGAAAATCTACATGACTACCTTCTAGGCGTAGAAGTTGGAATGGACACAAATGCACGGAAGAATAGAAGTGGCGAAATAATGGAGAATCTGATTAAATCAGAACTTAGACAAATCTGTTCTACACTTGCGTGTCAAATGCTAGTACAAAAGCCATTCAAAGAAGTATCAGACAAAACAAAAATTCCCACTAATCTGAAGGATAGAAAAGCTGATTTTATTGTTCATTCAGATACGTGTTTTGTGAATATAGAAGTCAACTTTTACTCTGCTGGGGGATCCAAACCCGAGGAAATCGTGGATTCCTATATTAATAGATACCATGAATTATCAGAACAAGATTGGAAATTCATATGGATCACTGATGGGAATCGATGGAGTAGCTGTACTAATCAGCTTCAGAAAGCATTCAAAGAACTTGAGTGTGTTCTCAATATTCAATTAGTAAAAAGTGGGGTTCTAGAGAGTGCTTTGAAATACTTTCTGAATATTCACTAGGATGAGGTGTTGTTGTTGATACCAGCTTTTGAATTTGGATTGAGCGAAAGAATTGTACTCAAGATATTGCATAGTGTTCATGAGGTAATGACTGAGTTATCAAGAAAATTTTTGAAACCCTACAATTTGGTGTTTAGTAACAAGAATCTCTCAGAAATAATTAGCAAAGTGATTGAAAGCAAAGCCGCACAGATCTTAAGTGAAGAACTTGAATACGACGTAAAAAGTGCGTCTTCTGACAGTGATCCCGATCTATATTTCACTGCTATTGAAACTCCCCTAGAAATAAAGGTGACTTCTACTGATGTTGGCTGGACTGGTGGAGAATTCAGCCAAAGACCTTTCAATTATCTATTGATTTCATGGAATCCTGACAGCGAATTCACTGACTTCTTTGTTGCATATACACATCTTGATGAAGATGATTGGGAATCTCGGATGAAGAAAGGAGCTAGATTCTATGGTCCCCTTTTTTCTGCCAAAAGACTACTTGATAAAGATGATTGCATAATCTTTTTCGGATCTCTAGAAACAACAAAAAGAGGCGCTATACGGATTCAACGTCACAGTATTCAGACTGAACAAGAGAAACTAGTTGCTGATTAGTTTAATTGAATTCTCTTCTTATTTGAATTGTTTCTTAATTTGAGGCATCTTTATCAAGGTCGATCCTGATTTAGTTTATGTGAGAGAAAAACAATAGGTGTTAACTTGTACGCTTACTTCAAACTTTTCAACAGTATAAAGGATGAACATGAAATTGAGTTGGCAAGACTTGAAATTGAGAGTTTAATAGGTCCTGTTCAAGCAGTACAGAATTTTGCAGATGAACTCATCAAAGATCCTCTCAATTCTCTAATTAATTCAACACAAGTTACACTACGAAACGATGAGAGTGATAAGGTTCGATTCCAAGACTTTCTTACGCATGAAGTCGCCTATGGACGTGTACAAGGATTTGTAACTTCGAAAATAAATAAAACAAGTATTACGAAACTAGTTCAGAGGCTAGGTTACACTCGTGAAATATACGTTGTTGATGAGCAAAAAACATGGAAATCATTCATTACTTCAGTCTTTCCCGAAGCTTCGGTTGGCAAGAATTGCAATGCATTCTTCTATAATGATACAGTTGCTGTTCGAATCATTACAAACCAATATTTTCTTGAAAACTGTGAATACATCATTAAAATAACTCCCTCTCTTCCTCGTGAGAGAGTCATCGAATTTGGAGACCAAATGTTTGATAATCTGATGAAGTTTATTTATAGAATTCCGGCTTCAGCTAAGGTTAGAGTGGGGAAAAGGTTCTTGGATTATCTTGCTGATAGGGATGAACCATCATTATATCTCTCTCATGGTCTTCACCCGTACAAGGGAAAATTTCATCCAAAAATGACACGAGCTTTGGTAAATATAGTATGCTCTGCAGATGAAGGCAAACTGATGGACAATTTTGCAGGGAGTGGAACTCTACTAGTGGAAGCAGGCCTGATGGGTTTTGACAGTTTTGGTATTGAGATAAATCCAATGTCTGTTCTTATGGCCAATGCAAAATGCGAACTACTACAAATAAAACCTGAACTCCTTGAGAAGTCTGTATCCAAGTTTCTTGGAATTCTTGAATCCGAACTCGCGATTATTCATAACAGACGAGATGGTCAATCTACTCTTGAAGAGATGAAGTACGAGGTAAGTCAAAAAGATCTAGACCTGATAGAATCAATCTCCTCTTTGGTTTATGAAGACTTCAAACCTAATAGTGTACTAGAACAACTTCTTGTAGCTAGAAAAATAATCGAAACCGAATTTTCAGCCGAAATAAAAGATATTCTGCTACTTGGATTGGCAATTGCTATTAGTGATATGAAAGGTAAGAAAAAGAAAGAGTTTCACAGCAGAATCAAATTCATCATGGAAGATATCTATCGAAGAAGTCTTCTGCTGAATTATTTATGTGGAATTCTTCCATTACATCTTGGTACAGGTCTTTCTATTCTGAGTGATGCTGGCAACTTTAAAGATGCAGATGTAATAAAGAATCTCGATGGCAATATCAATTCACCTCCATATTCAACTGCTCTTGATTATATCAGGAATGACCTTGAACAACTTGTTCTATTGGGTTTAGTACGAAGTCCCGACGATCTTGAAGAGCTCGAACAAAAAATGGGGGGAAATCCACGAGCAAAGTATGATGTCGAATCCATGAACAAAAAGATTAACCAGAATCAGGTTGGACTACCAGATTATGCAATAGGTCTGATTCGACTTATGAGTCACTTTGGAAGGCAAGATCATGCCTTCAGGCTCTACAATTTCTTTAGTCTCATGAAGGATACACTCTCTGAACAATTCCGTGTCTTGAAATCTGGAGCAAAGATAGCCACTGTGATTGGAAACAACCATTTCAAATTGACAGATAACATGGACGGTATCACGAGTAATTCAATCACAATTGGCGATGATACTTATGCTATATTAATCAATAGTGTTGTAAACAATCTTCGTTCCATCAATCCTGTTCCTATTACTGGGCCACAATTACTCACACAATATAGCTCAGACCAACCAATCATGGTATCAGTTAATGGTGATGCATCTAATCTTTCTAGAAGTGGTGTCTTCATTGAAATTGAAAATGAGCGGATTATTCAATTATTGGGACAGATAATTGGTTTCACACCTTATATGATAATTAATAGATATCTCGAAAAAACACTACGTGGTAATATCAGGTATGAATCAATTGTTGTTCTTCAAAAGCCATAAATGATTCCTCTCAAGACTATCATGGTTTTGTATTACACCAATTTATGAAGTGCGATAGTACGACAAGCTCATGGCGTGGTTTGCAAAAGACAAGAAATGGGGCGATATTGCTGAGAAAAAGGTATACGCAATCCTCAAAGAAAGAGGATACAAGATGACATTTCCAAAAGCAAAAGACGCCTATCATGATCTGATAATAGATGGAAAGAAACGCGTCGAAGTAAAATTTGATGCAGTCATGGACTCCACTGGAAACCTCGGAATCGAGTGGATGCATAATAGAGAAAAAAAAGAGAAAGGATGGGGCCAAAAATGTGATGCTCATATCCTAATTCAATTTCATAATATGGATAATGCAGTTGTTGTAGATTGGTTACGTTTCAAAAAATGGCTAGATAAAACCGGTATAAAATATCCTGAGAAGAATACAAGAAATAGTAAATCAACAATTAGACCTGTACCAGTTAAAGATATTCCAACAGATATTAGGTTAGCAGAATATGAGAAAATTTTCTCTCATGATTATGGACTTGTTGCGTGGGAAGAAGATGCAATACGAGGAAAACGTCGCAGTATTGAACCCTCACCAAGCAAACAATCAACATGTGTGATTTGTCGGGAAAAAATAGGTAGGAATGAGTTAAGGATAAATGAAGGAAGTAGATGGATTCATCTAACCTGTGCTGCTTCTCATCATATTGTTTCGGAGATATCTTTAGTAAACCTTAAGGGTTTTGATATTCTTACTAACGAGCAGATTGAGGTTGCGAAGTTAATTACCAAACAAAAAGTAAAAACACAATAGAATTGATGTGCTTCATTATTTTCCAAGTTCCTATTTGTTTTATATTAATTAATTCTAGGTCATCAAATTTTCCGCACAGAAAAAAGAGATTGATACTTCTAGAACTATTTATCAATGACCATCTCTTACTAGATTGGAGGTCATCGGTTTGGAATCGTTATTGTCAACAGTGGATTCTGAGAATATCTATCACCATATCTTAGAAACTGAGGGCGAGAAACATCCATTTCACAGTCCAAAAGCGATGGAGGTCTGCGCTGACTATATCTTGAATGAATTCCAGTCCTATGGACTGCAGGCTCAAGCTCACGAGTTCATCATCGATGGATTCGACTATACATTTCGCAATATCGAGGCAAGCACAAAAGGAGAGGGACCTGAGATCCTGATAGTATCCCACTATGATACTGTAAGACATGCTCCTGGAGCTAATGACAATGGTTCTGCAATAGCTGTGATGCTTGAGGCCGCGCGAATCATATCACTCAGCGAGTCACTAACTCCTATTCGCTTTATCAGTTTCAATCTTGAGGAGCTCAATCCGTTGAGAGAACAGAAGATTGAGGAGCTTGCTTTGACTCATGGCATCAGGGATAATAACGGGCGATACACCTCCTTGCACACAGCCAAGATTATGAAACGTTTCTCAGGTCTTTTTCGGAAGTATTCCACAAGTGAACCTACCTATGCTGAGGCTATAGTAAAGGTAATTGTTGAACTGAAAGACGACCTTACAACCTCTGAACGTGAATTTCTCAGAGGTATTCAAACTCTTTCTCAGGATATCACTTTGATGAACTGGCCAGGAAAGACTGCATTAATGGGCAGTGATGCCTGGGTCAGAGATGCTCTTCAGAGAGGTCACCAGGTAAAGGGAGTCCTCTGTCTTGATACCATAGGGTATCTGTCAGAAAAGAAACACTCGCAATTTTTCCCAGAGGGTCTTGATTCTGACACGTTCAAGACGCATGGAACCGAATCAGATCTCGAAACTGGCGACTTCCTCTGTATCATCGGTGACCATACTTCAGGTCCTCTTGCAGATGCTTTCTGTGAACAGTGCAGGAGTGAAACTGTGCAGTTACCCTACGCATGTCTTCAGGAGGACTTCACGTATGAACAGGCTGCATACATCATGCGAGATCTCCTACGATCCGACCATGCTCCCTTCTGGAGAGAGAATATTCCCGCTCTCATGCTCACTGATTCAGCGAACTTCAGATATCACTACTATCATACTCATGCAGATACGATTGACAAACTAGACTTTGATTTCCTTGCAAAGATATGTAGAGCAGTAGTCGCTACAGCTCTTACAATATAGACAATCAATATCTATGCACTTGAAAATTACGATTTTACAATCTAGGTCTCTGGAAACCTATCAAAGGTTTGAAAGAAACTCAATTGAGCGAGTGAATAACTCTCCCTTGTACTTTTCTTCGTTCATCATGGGATGATGAGCACCTTTGACCATGAACATCTCCTTTCTCTCAGAAGCAAGTCCTTCCAC
>JAEOUN010000100.1 GCA_016839245.1 Candidatus Thorarchaeota archaeon | reverse complement strand
TAATAATCCCTGGAACAGAACGGATGAGGGAACTGCTACTATCAAATACATAGAACTGCCGCACGACAATTGAGTTATTTGTATGAATCCAAGAAATTCCTCTAATACATACGACCTCGTTAACGTTCAGTAAGCCAAGAGATAGTGGTACGATGAGAGTAATGGAAACATCATTCTTCATCACAATATATGTACCATTTCCAATAACTGAACTGACTGCTACTTGTGTGGAGATATTTTCTCCTTCAAACTGCATAGGATTCTCTAAAATATCCTCAATTCTTACTAGTTCATATTCCGACTGGCCAATGGCATAAGGAAATAGGATTTCAGATGAGATCATTACTCCACTAAAAATAGCTAATAATGTAAGACCTATGACAAGTTCGGATCGATTTCGTGCCATGGAAGAAATGGACCTTCTCTATCTAATGAACTCTCTTGTCATCTTGAGGTATTAATAGAGAGGGATAGAATCTTTGATTTATCGGAACAATGGTTGATGATATCGAAATGCCATTATAGATAAAACCCAATACAATTATCAATAGTTCAATTTTAAAATATTCACGAGAGTATTATAGTAATAATTCTCAAAAATCATTTATGAAAAGACAGAGATTACGATAATGAGGACAGTCATAATACCAACTCTAAATGAGGAGGTGAATATTACCTCACTTATTCCTTTGATATTTGATTATTTAGGAAATGAGCAAGTCCATATCATTATCGTCGATGACAATAGCAAGGACAAGACTCACGAAATCGTCAACCAGTTGATGGGGGAGTACAAAAATCTATCATTGATTATCCGTATTCACGAGAAAGGCCTAGGAAGTGCTGTACGTAAGGGAGCGTCTTTGGTACAGTCTGGATCAGTTGTTGTAATGGATGCAGATTTCTCTCATCATCCGCGCTATTTGCCCAGAATATTTGAAAAATTGGAATCGGGATATGATGTAGTAGTTGGATCGCGCTATATCAAGGGAGGAAAAATTGTTGGTTGGACCAGCAGTAGGATTGCTATTAGTAAGATAGCTACAAGTCTATCAACAATCATCTTTCATATTCAAACAACGGATCCAATGAGTGGTTTTGTTGGATGCAAATCTTCAAGCTTGTTACTAAATGGATTTCGAAGCAACGGATTCAAATTTCTTCTAGAGCTTCTTGTTAGGAACCGTACTCTCAAAGTAGCTGATATTCCAATTATATTTAATGACCGCATCCATGGTAGCAGTAAACTAGGTTCTCAGACGATTCTTGAATTTTTAGCACTGATTATGAAACTATTAATAAGTCAAGAAGAATCCAAACAGAAATTGGTTCTGGAGGGGAGTTGATGGTAGAACTAAACCTTTCTAGGACATCAAACTGGTTATCAAATCATATTGACATCCTGATTCTATCATCAGCAGCTGTAAACATACTCCTTGCAATTATATTGAGTGTCTTTGGCAGTCAGATGTATCCATTTTTCATTGTCCTATATGTCTGGATAGCAGTCTATATCTTTTTCATTGCCACGCTCATTAGAAGAGAGAGCATTTCTGGAATCCTCCTGATACAGAGAGAAGTCCATCTTGTCTGGGCTATAGCTCTTACGATTTTCATCCGTTTGATATTCATAGGAATGACGCAGCACATCTCACTTGATGCTCTTTGGTATGTAGACTTTGGTAAATTCATGCATATGGGATTGGTACCGTATTACGGGTTTTATTTTCCATACCCACCAGTATTTGCTTATTTCATATATGTAATTACCGCACTTCTTCCTACAGTTGAAGGATTCAGATTATTTGCCATAATAATGGATGTTGGTGTTCTCATCATTCTTTGGAAGCTGGTCCATAATGAGGTGGGACCAAAGTGGGCATCAACTGCGGCAATAGCTTATGCATTTTTGCCAATATCTATTATAGAATCAGGCTGGAATGGTCACTTCGAACCATTGGCTAATCTTTTCCTTCTCCTATCACTCTGGTTTTTATTGCAAAAGAAACACAATGCAAGTGGAGTACTATTAGGTCTGGCAATTGCAACGAAGATCTATCCAATTGTTGTCTTTCCAATACTATTCGTGTATATCAAAAGACGGAAAGACCGAATTTGGTTTGCTATAAGCACAACTATTGCCACTGCCATCACTTTCACTCCAATTTGGTTACTCTCATTGATAAATGGTCATACAGAATCTGGAGTTACATCTCTATCAAATTCAACAGGGAAGCTTTTTGATTCACTCTTTGGATTTCTATTCACGCTTCCGTTTCCTGCGGACATCATCACAGTTGGACTAGTCATTACTATAATTCTTGGTGTGATTCATTTGATGCGCCTGATAGATAGAAATGATCCCGAAATTAACGCAAAACTCTATCATTCTGTAACCATTGCATTAGGATTCATTCTAATTGCAATGGGTGTAGTTGCAGGTTTCTATCCCCTTTTGCCAATTTCAAGGCAAGTATATTGGAGGTTCCCTGTTGATGTTGGTCTTGTCAGAGGAATTACGACCATATGTATTGGTATCTTGATTATATTCAACTCATACAGAGATAAGGTAAAGCGTGTAGTACGGCAGGTATCTCTAAATTCATTATTGACCCTCATCGGAGCTACAGCTCTTCTTTTGATTGCGATGGCACGCATGTTCTTCTATGGATGGTATCTTCTCTGGTCGATTCCATTTTTCTTGCTGTTAAGAGACCGTCGGTTAAGTTACACAGTCATACTCTGTTTACTATTGATCTATCCAAATTATACCCACGATAACTTCGCAAGTCTAGGTTTTGAAGAAACGCGACAATGGCAAGATGAATTCAACACAATAGAGGGATGGACACCATATGTGAATATCAAGGGAGATTACGTGAATGATAGTCAGCTATCAGCATTTGTCTTATCTGATGGAACTAATGGTCAATTTTGGTTTGATACACGTAACATTATAGATGATTCATACC
>JAEOUN010000099.1 GCA_016839245.1 Candidatus Thorarchaeota archaeon | reverse complement strand
TCTGACCCACCAAGAAAGGTGCTGTAGACCAGTGACTGTCCATCGGTGGCGAACTTTGTCACGAAACAATCTTCGCTACCATTGAATGTGGAGTCATAGGCATTAGCTACTGGGAAGTCAGAAGAACCTGTTCCCCCAGTGATATAGACATATCCATCTTCTACTGCAATCGCATACTCATACTCTTCATTCCCTCCGCCGATGAAGGTGCTGTAGACCAGTGATTGTCCATCGGTGGTGAACTTTGTCACGAAACAATCTGTACCTCCATTGGGTGTGGAGTCATAAGCATTAGCAGTTGGAAAGTTGTAAGAATATGTAATCCCAGTGATATAGACATACCCATCTTCTACTGCAATCGCATACCCATAATCATCACCCCAGCTGCCAAGAAAGGTGCTGTATGCAAGGCAGATTGCGGGGTCGATGATAAGCTCTTGAGATCTGTCAAATTTTCCTACTGAAAAGCTCACACTAAATTCATCCTGACCACGAAACTCACACGAAATATCTTCCAATCTATCGCCATGCTGGTAAGCCAAGAGTCCAACATCTTGTATCGTTTGCCCATGCTTTAAGACAGAGACTGAATTCTCATTAATTTTGATACCTTCTGCATCCGAGTACCTCATCAGAATGGCACTGGGATCTGCACTAGGCTGCACAGTAAACTCGTACTTGATATTTCCATCCTGTATCCTGTAGACTAGGTCGATTCCCGGATAGATCTCGTGATACCTGAGGATTGAGCAGTCCGCTAGACCAGTCCTCCAACTCTCGGGGTCGTTTCCAAAGAAGTAGTTCGTAACCGACCCGGTGGGCTCCTCTCCAACAGGAACAACTTCATTAGAGCCTGGGAACTCCACAGAAAAGATCACATCATCAACACAATAGTAGACCTGTGACACTCCGAAGTACGCAACGGTGTCCATACCCCGACGACATACATAATATATTCCATCATCAGATGACACCGATGGCGAGAAGTGCATCATGGTCAGCTGCACGTCTGGTTGTATCTCTTCATCAAGCATCACACTCTCATTGGTAGTGTTCGTACCCACAGACACAGAGTCCTCTGAGAGATTCTCAGTAGGCAGAAGAGCTGTTTGTACGAGTGTACATATTGAGAGAAGAATCATCATCATAATGATAATCGCTGAATAGCGTATCTTCATTTTTCTACCTTCTATTAGTATGAATACACCTTCAAGTTTATTCAAATGACAGAGGTTCAAATCGCTCAGGAATCGAAGTCCTGCAGCGGAAATCTATAGACGTGAGGCTCTTTCTGGTTTCATCCTCTCCTAAACGCAATACCTTTGAAGGCTCAATAGGAACACACTAACTCTCTATTATCTCTTTTTTATTTCCAGAGCTTGTCAGAACTCCACTCTGTCAAGAAACAAGAGTTCCTAAACAGTGATGGATATTCGTTGTAGACACCTCTTTATCAAAATCCTCAGGATCTATCATTGCATTTTCTGAATTACAGACAGGATAAACTAGCTCTCGTGGACCTCAAGCCATGACAGTGGCTCCTTGGTGCTGTATCTGGCCAACAGCAATCCTACTATAATAAAGAGAGGAAACGGGAGGATTATCCAATTCTCTGCGAAAATAATATCAAGGACTGGATATGGGAGATCGCATAGAATCCCTATCAAGACAAGTGTTGTCGCCGTTGTGAGCTGTTTCTTATAGAGTAGTACCCAACGGATGAATACAAGTCTAATCAGAGCGAAGGGTAGTACTGCAATTAACATGTCTAGAGGATATATCCGAAAGACTGGATAGCTCATTGTACCAAACCGCCAAATTGGTGCATATAGTCGAATGTCGGATACTACACCCTGTCCAACTTCCAGTACGAAAGGTGTAATGAAGGCTAATAGTACAAGCACGAACTTGATAGTTTCAGACGTGAATCGATCATTTACATTGGAATCAACTTGTTCGCTTACACAAAACACCCCCACTCATTGCATTCACACTGATTATTATTACTTTGAGAGTTGTCATGATAAGACTTCCTCTCTACCATGATTGTTTTATCAGTTACCGAGTGAGATTTTAATCTAGTGTTTTCACAGACTAAGTCAAGAAGCAAGAATTCCTTGACAGGTGCAGATATACTCTCTACTTACATTATTTTCTCTTTCAATAAAATTTGGAGATGCCAAATCATTGCTGGGAAATAACGCAAAATGTTTAATATCATCTATGAAAAACAGCATTTGAGAAAATATGGCAGAAATACCTATGGCGTCTGGTCCTGATGGAAATACACGTATTCATCGATCAAGTAAAAATAAGGTTCTCTTTGGAGTATGTGGTGGACTTGGCGAATATTTCAACATTGATCCTACTCTAATCCGATTGTTTTGGATTATATTCTCTCTTGTCTATGGTGTCGGGATACTTGCATATCTCATTGCTGTCGTTATCATACCTAAAGAATAATCTATGGAGT
>JAEOUN010000098.1 GCA_016839245.1 Candidatus Thorarchaeota archaeon | reverse complement strand
TTGGTTCATCAGGATTAACAATGCTTGGAATCATTGGAGTAGTAGTGTTAGCGGCAGCCTTCCCCGTCTGGTTGGCATCTAGGAGACCTGAGTCAAAGGTCGATGTATTAAGAGCATAGGTGATAATTATGGCGTATACAGAATTAACAGGGGCATATATAGAAACAAAAGATTTGGTTAAAGTTTACAAGCTAGGAAATGTGGAAGTTCAGGCGCTCAGAGGTCTAACAATGAGTGTATCCAGAGGAGAGATGGTAGCTATTGTAGGTGCATCAGGTAGTGGTAAAACAACTCTCCTCAATATACTTGGCGGAATTACAAGAGCAACTGCTGGTTTGACCTCGGTTGCAGGGCATGACATTACAAATGCCACTCCTGCGGACTTAGGTAGAGTGCGTCGTGATGTCGTAGGGCATATCTTCCAAGAACTGAACCTTATACCGACATTGACAGCATACGAGAATGTTGAACTTCCTATGCTTGCTGCTAATACTCCCTCTAGACAACGCAAAGAACGCATTGAATCGCTTCTTGAGATTGTTGGTCTTACTGATAGAATGAGGCATAAGCCCGACGAACTTTCGGGCGGAGAGCGTCAACGTGTTGCTATCTCTGCTGCACTTGCAAACAATCCTGATATTTTGCTTTGTGATGAACCAACAGGAGACCTCGACACTGAAACTGGACGCCAGATAGTTGAATATCTCCATAAGGTCAACAAAGAGTTTGGAAAGACTATCTTGATGGTTACTCATGATCCATCCATTGCTCGTCAGTGCGATAGAATCTACAAGATTCAAGACGGTCAGATTCGATCAGTACAGTCACCTACAGCTGACACGCAATCAACCGCTGTTTCAAGAGTTGATGTAATTCAAGAGAGACTGGCAGAGATTAAGAAAGAGATACAAAATCTTGATGCTCGAGTGAAATCCGGTGATGTTGATCTGGGTGTCTTTGCTGGCCGACGAATGGAATTGACAGATAGATTGAAGATGTTCGAAGAAGAACTTCATCGGCTAGGTCTATGACATAAACCCAGTATGTTCGATATGTTTTTGATGATGTTCGAGTCCACTATGCAGTGATCAAAATGTCTCTTCCGGTGGTTCTTGTTCACGGTGGCGCGACGGTCTTTAAAGAGAAGAATCATCAAGCTATACTTGATGTGATAAGTAGTTCAACTAGAAAGGCAATGTGTGTTCTTGAAATGGGAGGGTCATCATTAGATGCTGTTGAAACTGCAATTCATGTCCTTGAAGAATCAGACCTATTCACTGCTGGAAGAGGTGCCTGCAAGAATAAAGATGGTGATATCGAAGTCGATGCTTTAATCATGGATGGTAATCGCCTTGAGAGTGGAGCTGTGATGGCTGTACATGATATTGTCCATCCAATATCCTTGGCAAGATATGTTCTTGAGCGGACTTCAAACTATCAGATTGTTGGGAACGGAGCAAACAAGCTCTATCAACAAATGATTCGTGAAGGGTATAGAAAAGAAGTAGACATAGGAAGAACATCGACACCAAAGATTGCAGAGGGATGTGACACGGTAGGTGCTATTGCTGTCGATGAACATGGTCATATCTGTGCTGGTTCATCTACTAGTGGCTGGCCTGGAAAACTTCCTGGTAGAGTTGGAGACTCGCCCATCATTGGGGCAGGCGTCTTTGCAAACGAAATTGCAGGTGCATGTTGTACTGGCAAGGGTGAACAAATCCTGAGAATAGTAATGGGCAGAATGGCAGTCTATCACGTTGAAAACGGAAAGAGTGTTCAAGAAGCTGCTAATTACATGGTGTCAGAATTACGACAGAAGACTAGTGGTGAAGCTGGTCTAATAATGGCAGATAAAGCTGGGAATGTTGGTTTGGCATATGATACTCCTCACATGCCTATTGGACTATTGAATCCTGAACTTGAAAAACCCTATACATCAATGCGTCCTGATTTACTCACCAGATAACTAGCTATTCCTTCAAAGATTATCCTCAATGATCTTTACAATCTCTTCTTCAATTGTTGGTGTCATCTTCTGACGTGTCTTTATCCTCCCTATCTCATTGCCTTCCTTGTTAAAAATAAGAATTGTAGGGCTACTTGTCACTTCAAAAGTATCAACCTCTTTTGGTGATGGAGGAACTGCCCAGAACTTATCTGATCCATATAGAGGCTTGGTCATTCCACCTAACGCATGGATTTTCTTTCCAGTTTGTTCTTCAATTATAGCAAGGACTGGGACTGCATTTCTAGCATCCCCACACCAATCTGCAAATAAGACTGCAATAGAAAAATCATCAAGGTATTCCTTGAGCTTCTCTAGAGCTTGATCGTTTATTTTGTAGTCATCCTTCCGTCTCTGAAAACCACCTTTGTATGCTGGTGACATTTTCTCCAAGTAATCACAACATCCTGGTGCATCAGATTGTACATCATCTAAAGATGGCATATTATCCATACCCCACATATGTGAAATTCATTCAGTTTCGCACACGATATCTGTACCTTTCTCGCCTTTCTTAGACTGAAGTGGTGCTTGCTTGATAAGAGTAACTAACTTTTCCAAATCATCAAGGTGAGTATCTTCTTCTTCTTTTAGATGTTGAAGAAGTAATGACGCAATGGGATCGTCGATCTTGCCCATCGCTCTGTTTAGAAGCTGTATCATTTTGTCTTCATCTTTTATTAGGTTCTTGAGCTCACGCTCAAGCTTTACTCGCCCAGCGTATCTTGCAACTTTGGCAGACCACTCATCACATGGTGTTGTCGTCAGTAATTCTATCATCCCTTCAAGGAATTTCATATGTTTCCAAGTATCTAGTCTTAGATCCATAAAAGCTAACCGAACAGCCGTTTCTCTAGCGTCTTCTTCAAGTTTCACTAGTTTGTTCAATGTCTGCTTTTCGACTTCAATTTGCTCCTTGAAAATTTCTATGATTTGATTAGTTGTCGTCGCCACGAGATTAATCTCCCTTCGCTTAAAATATTAACAATAGTTATGTCAACTCTAGTATTTTACATATAAACATATGCATCAGGTTATAGTCACTTACACTGTAATTGTCATTTATTCCATATGCAACGATCTACGATAATCGACATGATCAAACTCCTGTTCATGTTCTCGTTGATTTCCCAGGAATTGATTCATCATGACTGCAGCATAATTGCCTGTACCTATGGCCATAGCAACTTGTTGCGTAATTGGTCGGACATCACCGGCAGCCCATACACCTTCTACGTTAGTCTTACCTCGGTGATCTGTAACTATGTTTCCTTTGTTATCAATCTCTATGCCAATCTGTTGTGCAAGTTCTGATCTTGCTATATCTATGAAAGCTACGAAGAATACGTTTGTCTTTATCTTGCGTCCGTCTTCAAGAGTAACTGATTGAATAATGCCAGGTCTTGGAAATGAAATTGACTTTATTTTACCACGACTCCATTTGAAGGGAGAGTTATCCAATTTTGTGAGATCCTGCTTTTCAATTGGCACAAATGCATCCTCAGTCATAAGAATCTCAATATTCTCAATACTTGTAAAACGGGTTAACGCATTCGCTACATGGAGCGCGCTTCCTACGGTCCCCGTATTCACGACCAGGACCTGTTTATTCTTACATAGGGGTGCTTCGCAATCGGGGCAATAGAATGCACCGTTCCCTACATTTGCTACAGGTAACCAGCTTCTCCATTGACCATTGACCCGTGGATGTTTTCTTGAAGTGCCAGTAGCTATCATCAAAATCCTTGCATGATACTCGCTTTGATCATTAGTCCGATAGCTTGGTGAGGTTTTAATCACAAACTCAGGATATCTACCTGATATTTCAGTTACATCACCTTCAATAAACTCAGCTCCTGCAGCACGAGCTTCTCCCTGAAGTTGCCTTAGAAGGCTACGCCCTTCATGATACACAGAACCTGCGAAATTTAGTATTGAATTTGTATGAAATGTCATTGGACTTGTACCACGATCTATGACTAGAACAGATCGGCCATGATATGCCAAATGCAAAGCGGCAGAGCATCCAGCTGGACCGCCCCCAATAATGATAGCATCATATTTCTTAACCATAGTGCATTCCCATCCATTAGAGAATTCTCGTTTTTCAGTTAATAAGTATGTGGTCTAGTCTTGAATTCATTTTATTCTCCAAGACAATTAGAACACACACCGCATCCAAGATCAAATGCTTTGGAGTTAGCATCAATAGTTTGGGGTGGCACAAGGTCAAGGAGTGCTTTCTTTACTTGATTTGATGTAATTGGAAAATCTGCACATGCTACAGTAGCTCCTATCAAGACAGAGTTCTCAGTGCGTGCATTACCTGCTTCAAATGCCAAGTCTAGTGAGTTCAATAAGACAACACGCTTAGTGATTTTTCTGAGTTTCCCGACGATTTGGTCCACAGTGAGATATTTTGTTTGCTTCTCTTTATCAAGAGTAACATTCTTTGTTTCAATCACTGAGGGCATAATTCGATTGCTCATAATAATGACTCCATCGTCTTTGAGATATTCTATATACCTTAATGCCTCACTTGCTTCCATTGCTATCATCATGTCTGCTTTTCCGTAAGGAATGAGCGGCGAAATGGGATCTCCTATTCTGAAATGAACATAGATTGATCCCTGTCGTTGCGAGAGACCATGTTGTTCTCCAGTCATCACTTTCAATCCAGAATCGATTGCTGCTTTTCCAAGAATCGATGAGAGCAACATCAATCCTTGACCTCCGACACCACAGAATAGAATATTATAGGTTTCACCTTTTTTCATAATTACTTCACCTCTATATGTCTGGGGGCATCAACTGGGCATGCTTGTTGACATTCGAGACAACCATCGCAGAGGTCTTGTTGTATCATCATTTTATGATCAGTTTCATCGATAATAATGGCTGGGCAATAGAATTCTTTCACGCATGCATAGATACCTCTACAGGTTTCCTTTGCATTCTCACTTGGAATGATCTTCTCTCCTGCTTGTTTCTTTAATCTATCACTATACAGAGCACATTCACGTCTTGAAATGATGATATTGAATCCCATTGCTTCAATAGCGTTTTTAATGGGCGTAATGCAGTCCCGTGTTTTATAGGGATCAATTATTGTAACTGAATTTGCTCCAAGTGCTTCAAACATTTTCTCCATGTTGATTTTTTGTGCTAGATGTCCTCCTGCATTAAATGATGAGTTGGGATTATATTGTTGTCCAGTCATAGCTGTGACAGAGTTATCTAATACAAAGAGTGTCACATTGGAATTGTGATGAATTAGATTCACAATTCCAGGTAGTGCAGCATGATAGAGCGTACTATCTCCAACCATTGCAATGATTTTGTCTTCTAGTGCCATTTCCATACCTGCTGAAACACCTAATGATGCACCCATAGCAAGCATGGAATCGCTAAATTCATTGGGCGGTAAGAAAGCCATACTATAACATCCAATGTCATTATTGAAGACAATTTTATCTCGAATCCTAAGTTGCTGCAAAGCTTGTCGAAACGCCCATAGTGTTCCACGATGAGGGCATCCTGGACAGAAAATTGGCGGCCGCTCGGGAAGTACATCTTTCAATTTCCCAGCTCTTTTTAGAATTGCATCATAATCAAGACTTGGCTTCTTGTCCAAGATTAGTGCTAAGGCTTTCTCAACAATAGGTACATTATACTCCAACATCTCACTAAAATGACCAGTTCTTTTTCCTATGATGTTCAATGATGGATTGGCTGTTTGTGCGATTGAGGAAATATGGTTTTCCAAATATGGTGTCAATTCTTCAACAACAATAATTGCTGAGAGATTCTTTACAAAATCAGAAAGTTTCTTTTCAGGTAATGGGAAGAGTGTTCCAAGTTTGAATACTGGTAATTGAATCTCTAGGTTTTGCATTGCTTCCATCACATATAGGTAGCAGACTCCTGCTGTTAATATGCCCACATTGCCGCTTCCTGATACAATTTTATTGAACTTAGTCTTCTCAAAATCCAACTGTACTTTTTTTGTTCTCTCGAGCATCTTTGCTTTTAGAGCACGTGCTACTGAACCAACGGTAAAATACTGACCTTTGACATCTTGCCATCTTTTCTTCATGAATGGTGTTCTATCAAGCTCGCCAAGCTTAACCATCCCACGTTGATGGTTGACTCGTGTAGTTGTCCTCATTATGACAAGCGTTTTATGTTTCTCAGAGACCTCAAATGCCCATTTTGTCATGTCTAATGCTTCTTGTGCGGTTGCTGGTTCTATCATTGGTACGTAAGCGGTCTCTCCGAAGTATCTCCCATCTTGCTCAGATTGAGATGAATGAGCATACGGATCATCAGCGATTAGAGCAAGGCATCCTGCATTCAGTCCGGTATAACTGATACTATACATTGAATCTGAAGCAACATTCATGCCTACACTTTTCATAGAAGTAAAAGATCTCTGACCTGCCATTGATGCACCAGCTACCGTTTCTAATGCGACTTTTTCATTTGCAGAGATATGCATCTTGTAATCTCCAAAATGATCTAGGACTTCACTAAATGTGTCCAATATCTCAGAAGTAGGAGAGCCAGGATAGAATGCTACTATTTTTACATCAGCTTCTAATGCTCCACGAACTACAGCTTCGTTTGCAAGCATCAATGCTGATCCAGTATCAGTTCTTTTAACATCCTCAACAGTCATTAAATTCACTTCTTTTCCTCTAATAGAGAGTGAATCTGTATGTTTTTCTTTTAACATAAGCATTCGGAAATGGCAATTAATCTGGACACTGTCGTCAATCCTGTGTAGATTTTGATAAAAAGGAAAAAGAATGATTTTTACTCTGGAAAAGACTATTCTCTATATGAAATTTGATGGTGGATGATTACCCTTACTGACGACAATTGTGTCTGTTTGAATTTGTTTCAGTGTACTTTCTTATCTGACGAAATTAGCCACCTGGACTACCATGCCAAGGTGTATCTCGCCACATAGCATCCCATATCATGTCCTCAGTCAGTGTTTCAGGTTCAATGATTGCTTTATGAAGCTCTTTTAGAAGCGCATGATGACGTAACTCATCTTCTCTAATCATCATTGCAATAGTCTTGACTTGTTCGTTATCGCTCTTATCTGCGAGTTCTGTATAGGTTTCGACTGCTTGTTCTTCCATTTTGATGTGCGCCTCAATGCCTTTGGCAATCTTATCCCTTTCTTTCTCGCTTATGAAGGGCGTCGGTCCTTCAACTGCTTTACGAAGTGATTTCAATAACGCTGCATGTTTTTGCGAATCCGTAGATATACCCAGGAGAAGATCTTTGACAAATGCATTACCAAGCTTGTCGACGTTTTCTTTAACAATCTCTATAATTTTCATTTCTAGGTTTATTTGTCTATCAATAAACTCTAGAGTATCCTTTTCGTCCACTTCTTATTCTCTCCATTGTTTCGCTTAAAGTATGCTTTACTATTTCCCTCATGATTCTTAACTTCTGTTATTCGGCAATGTAGAATGATTATTGCTACTTCTAAATCTATATCAATAAAGCCTATATCAAATTACGTAAATATGATTCAGAAAGTTGGAAGGCGATTCTCATGGTCACAGCTATCATCTACACGGCGCCTGAATGTCCTCATAGTAAGAATCTGAAAACATTCCTTAAGGAAAATAAAATCAAATATGAGGAAAAATGCATACTAACATCTCACGAAACGGCTCTTGAATTGAAGACAAAAAGTGGTCAAATGGCTGTCCCGACTACTTTCATCGGAAATGAAATTTTCATTGGTTTTGATAGAAGAACTGAGCGAAGAATAAAACGACATCTTGGAGTTTGAAATCATGTATGATGTAGCGATTGTTGGATCTGGCGTAACAGCATATGGCGCAGCAATGTACGCAGCAAGATTAGATTTGAGTGTAGTTGCAATAGGCAATGTAGAAGGCGGAACCATCACGCTGACTGATGATGTAGCGAATTATCCGGGCTATATACAATTGACAGGTAAGGAGCTTGCTGAGAAAATAAAAGATCATGCATTAGATTATCCTGTCCTGCTTGAAACTGGCACGGTTACAGATATATTTCAAAGCAAAGAGAACATTTTCTATGTTGTTACAGAAAACAAGACCTTTTTGGCCAAATCTATCATTTTAGCCACGGGCATGAAAGAAAGAGAGTTAGAAGTTCCGGGTCATGATGAACTCAAGAATAAGGGTGTCAGTTATTGTGCTCTATGTGATGCTCCTTTGTATAAGGACAAAACTGTGGGAGTAGTCGGGGGCAGTGATAGTGCAGCTAAAGAGGCTTTACTACTTGCCAAGTATTGTCCGAAAGTGTATATCATTTACAGACGAGAAAAAATACGACCTGAGCCAATCAACGCAAAAAGAATTGAAAGAGAATCAAAAATTGAAGTCATTACAGAGACCAATGTTATAGAAATACTTGGTGAAAACAAAGTCACAGGTGTTAAATTAGACAAGCCCTATAATGGATCTGATTCGCTCAAATTGGATGGTGTCTTTGTAGCTATTGGTGGAATTCCTTACTCCAATTTAGCAAAGAAGCTTGGAGTAAAACTCAACGAAAAAGGTGAAATTATGATTGATAGGTCCAGTAGAACGAATATTGACGGCATATTTGCAGCCGGAGATGTTGTCGATAGTGAATTCAAACAGGCAATAACTGGAGTTGCAGAGGGTGTACATGCCGCCTATCAAGCATATAAGTATGTAAATGAGAATGAATTCATTTTTACTTGTGGTGAATAATAGTTTTAAAATTGATATTATAAGGCATTCTTTACAAGTATGAGATTGTACTGAGGATACCTACGTCCGATTCATTTTGGCCACTAATTGGTTTAGTCAGCCTAACATCATATCGGGTATCCATAATATTGAAAGTTTTCTTTTTCGATAATTTATTACTCGATAGCATCAAACAATTTCTCGACGAACATTTCAGGAGGTGTAAGTCCCTCTACTGTAACTGAATCGTTGAATATTGTCTTTGGAACACCAAATACCTCGAATCTCTGTGCTTCTGATTGGAACTCCAATGATTCGTACATTTCAGAAGTAATCAATGGATTGAGTATTGCGGCTTGATGGGCAAGCCTAGTCATTCCAGGACAATAAGGACATTGAGGTGTGACAAAGACTCGTATTCGAATTGGTTTTTCAATTGACCTAATGTCCTCAATGATATCCAAAGGTAATGGCACAATTCCTGCAGATACATCAATAATACTTCCAATAAGTGCACCAAACTCATGACCTGCAGGTATTCCATAAAATTTGACATTATATGGTTCTTGACCATGGAGAACAATGGCTGGATGATGTTCTACTCCCATTTTCGTTGCAATATCACTTGTGAGTGGTCCACTATGTTCTTCTACTTTCACTTTTTCCGATAATTCAGCAACAAGATTTACCATGTCTCGCGTATCGTTGCAGTATAAGCACGAATGATCCTCTGTAAACAGATGAATTGTAACATCATTTGTAAGGTTTTCAAACATCTCTATTATTTGATCTCTTGTTGCATCATCCAGTTCAACAACCATTTTTTTTCCATCCTGTGCAATTCTATTGAGGAATCAAAAATATTCTTTTTGTTTTATCTAAATTCATTCATTTGTTTGATTCCAGGAGTCTGTTGGCCTTTTTTCTGCGTTGATAATTCTTACTACCGCTTTTCCCTGTTGATTCGAAATTTCAACGGATTCATCTTTAATCTTAATTGTAAAACTCTCGCCATCTTTCAGATGTTGCATTACGCCTTTTCCTAATGGACCATTGAGATATTTACAATACATCGCTGCAAGACGATCGATTTCTCTCGCCCTCGTAGACATTAACCCATTCCTCAATGGGGTGGCCACTTTTTGAAGTATAATCTTTTATTTAAATGCAATTGATATAAAACGCAGGACTGCTATTTCCATGTAATTCTATCATCATCTATCAATTCTTCTAAAGCAACTGGTATATCTTTACTATTCTGAAGATTTGATTTTGCTACTAGATGAATGTCTTCTCCAACGCCTATGTCCTCAAGATTCTCACATTTGAATAATGGTGAGAGGTCAAGTTCTTCAAATTCATTCTCTTCAGGATGATCGCTGTATAAATAGAGCTCAGAAAGCTCATGGCATTTAGATAATGGTGACAAATTAATTTTGGTCAATCGATTTCCAGCAACATCAAGAGCGTTAAGATGTTTAGCATTTGCGAGCGGTGTAAGATCAATCTCCTCAATTGCATTCATGGCTAATCCAAGTCGACGGAGTTGCGGACATGCAGAGAGTGGTGTTAAATCTATTCTATGTAGGTTGTTTCCACCTAGTCGTAGGATTCGAAGGTCACTACAATTCTCAAGTGGATTTAGGTCAATTGTTTGTAATTCATTATGATGAAGGTAGAGAAATTTCAGTTTGGAACATGTCGCCAATGGATTAAGGTCCAATTTTTTAAATGAATTATACATCAGATTCAATTGGTTCAGATTTATGCATCCTGAAAGCGGCTTGAGGTCGAGTTCAGTTAGTTTATTGTTTTCAACTTCTAGACTTTCTAAGGCTGCAATCTTTGATAATGCAGAAAGATCAAGTTGAGCAATTTGATTATTAAAGAGTCTCACCCGTGATAGTTTTTTCAATTTAGACAAAGGCTGCAGATTGATCTTTGTTAGTGCATTAGAACCTAGATTAATCTCCTTCAGATTCGTGCATCCTATTATAGTACTTAGGTCAATATCTTCAAAATCATTTTTGAAGAGACTTATACTGAAAAGCGTCGGTATCTTTGCCAACGGTGAAAAATCTATACTAGTCAGGCTATTATTTGATAAATCAATCTCTTGGAGCTCTTCAAGTCCTACTAAGGTCTCAAGTTCAATGTCTACAATACTCTGACGAGATAAATCAAGTTTAATAATAGACTCATCTTCAATCTCATATTTTCTATTTTTTCCTTCTTTATCAGTATATTGAACCATAATCTCGTCCATTGTGAAAGACTCCGTTCGTTGAGGTTATTGCTAGACTAGCTATACCCGTAATCAATCTTACTTCTATCCACACGAAACAGCAAAAAATGCTTATACTTATGTCCATTATTTCATTTATGCTATATGTGTCTTCAGAATCCAAATCAGCTTCAACTTTTTTTGGTGTTTCAGTGTCAAGTATAATTGGGATCGTAGTTCTCAGCCAGTTTATCTTTCAATTGGAGTATTTTAATTTTCAAGCAAATAAGTACCTATTTGGAATTGGATGGTTTCTTGTAGCCCTTGGATTCTGGTTTATGAATAGTTCAATAGAATCACTTAGAAATCATGGAGGAATTTCAGAAACTGCAAGTATTGGTATAACAAACACTCTGGTAACGACTGGATTCTATTCAATTGTCAGAAATCCTATTTATCTTGGTCTAGGAATTCTATCACTTGCTTTAGTTCTTACAACTCAACACTGGATTAGTCTTAGTTGCACAATTATCCTGATTCCTTTAATTGCGAAATTGGTCTCGGAAGAAGAAATCCTGAATGAAACAAAATTTGGTGATGAATACCTTGAGTACATGAATCAAGTTCCAAGATTTAATATCCTCATTGGTCTCTTGAATTGTATAAAGCGAAAGAGGTTAGAATAATACTCTTTTATTATATGCTGTCCGAAAAGGAGCATTGATTCATTGTTAATGTCATATTATGAACGCTTTTCGTCAGATGAGTATCCTTTTTAAACAGAATTTGATGAATGGAAGTACCCTACAATGGAGATGAAAAATGTGGAAAAGAAGACATTAGGAATTCTACTGATGACTTCGCCATATACATTCGAGAATAGTCATACTTTCTACGATTTGTGCAAAGCTGCACTTGCTAAGGGATATAGTATCAAAGTATTCCTTTTTGTCGATGGCGTCAACAATGCAAAGCTCAACCAGGAACCAGATCCTGATAGACCAATGAATGATAAGTTTCAGGAACTGGTAAATGAGGGGGTGGAATTTCAGGCATGTGGTCTTTGTACCTCAGCTCGTGGTTTTGATCAGAGAGGCGGAGATTTTATCGAAGGAATCGAGGTAAGTGGTCTTACTGAGTTTGCTGAGCAAATTGGTCAAGTTGATCGATTCATAACTTTTTCAATCTAGGAGTGATTATAATGGATTTTAAAGAGAGAAAAGTACTGATTTTAGTGAATAGTAAGCCCTTTGGAAAGATAATTGCTGCTGAAGGATGGCGAGCTGCTGTAGGCATGTTTGGAATGGACCATGAATCACAAATGCTCTTTATTGGCGACGGTGTGTATGGTCTGATGAAAGATCAAGATATGGCACCGATCCGAATGTTCAAATCGACTTTCGAAAGTTTTGATGGTCGCA
>JAEOUN010000097.1 GCA_016839245.1 Candidatus Thorarchaeota archaeon | reverse complement strand
TCTCCACGGGTATTGCGTTTCCGATATCAAAGTCCGTGCCACAATTATCACAATGAAGCATGCCTCCAAGAGACCCACTCTGTGTAGGAAGAGCATGTTTTCTCATTGACTCAAGAATTCTTTCATCTTCATCGATATCAGTGTGAACGATACTCCTACCCTGAGCCCATCGAAAAGTAGCATACAGTAGAAACACAACCATTGGAATGTAAAGAAACATTGAGAGGAAGATTGTTTCATAGGAACCCACTAGTATAATTCCATAGATTCCAATAATTCCCAGAATCAAGACAAATCCAAAGACAAACCATCTTCCTATATTTGATTTAGAATCTTGTTGATAAGAATCATTATAGTAATCGTCATTCATCAAGACCATGACACTCCATCAATATCTGAAACGTGGAGCCTTCTAAGTCTTTTATTATAGAGGAAATTGTTCAAAATTAAAAAAGAACGGGTTTCTTTGACCCGTACTTGACAGGGGAGTGAATGTTTATTGATCCTATTCTCGTTGTAGCTGAGCAACTTTAGCCCACAACGATTCTACAAATGAAGCAGTTCCTTCAATCTTGAATGTTCCACCTGGAGTGAAGAGGATTAGTGCTTCACGTTTTGCAAATAACCAAAGTAGAATTAGGATAATTCCGGGTATCATACAGAGAATCATCATTGTTGGAATGATGAACAACATTATTCCAAGTGCAATGAAAAGAAGGCCTAAGCCCAGCACTTTCATGCCAAACCTACGCCACTTCTCCAACCAAGCAGCTCCAATGAACGATATAAGGATCTCAAACCTAGTCCAAGACTTGCCTTGAGCAGATATTCGATTCCTATCTACTCGAATATGACGAAATTCAATATCATTGATTTCAAATTTCTCAGATTTCGTGAAAATGTCGGATTGTACTATATCAGGAATTTCCAAGTTCATGCCTCCAATACATTTAGATCATCTTGATGAGTGGTGGTATAAATCAATACTTGTTGATAATTAACAAGCATTTCGAATCTTATGTTTTGAGGAGAGTATTATAAAAAGAAAGAGAAAGAACACGGGCTTTGCTAGCCCGGTTCTCTAAAACATTCAACTATTTTCGAGGAGTGACTGCAGTCACAATTCCAACAGCTACGGTCATGCCCATATCACGGACAGCAAATCTGCCGAGTTGTGGGAATTCCTTGTAAGATTCAATGACCATTGGCTTGAGAGGTACAAGCTTTGCAATCATGGACTCGCCTTTCTTGACAAAGTCTGGATTCTCTTGGATGACTTGCCCAGTACGCTGGTCAAGTTTCTGCTTGATCTCATCAAATCTGCAGGCTACCTGTGCTGTGTGTGCGTGAATGACTGGGGTGTAACCGACTGTGATTGCACTTGGGTGCTGAATGACCATCACCTGACCTGTGAAATCAACAGCGACTGTGGGTGGTTTGTCAGCTGGTCCAGCAACATCTCCACGACCCAAATCCTTTCGCTCAACACCTCTGACATTGAAGCCAATATTGTCACCAGGTACTGCCTCTGGGAGTACCTCATGGTGCATCTCGATAGATTTGATTTCTCCAGTCTTGTTTGGTGGCATAAAAGTGACTTTCATTCCAGATTTCATCACACCAGTTTCAACTCGACCTACTGGTACAGTACCAACACCCTTGATTGAGTACACATCATTAATGGGTACACGGAGGGGCTTGTCAGTTGGCTTTGGTGGAAGCTGAACGTTGTCCAGAGCCTCTAAGAGGCATGGTCCATCATACCAGGGAGTGAGTTCAGGTGTCCTGACCTTCAAGTTAGCTGCATCAAGGGCAGAAGTAGGAATGAATGGAATATTCTCTTTCTTATAGCCAATGCTGGCCAAGAACCCACCGACTTCTTCCTTGACCTCTTTGTATCTGTCTTCACTGTACTTGACACTCTCATCATCCATCTTGTTTACACAGACGATAAGTGAAGGTACACCAAGAGTCATTGCAAGATATGCATGCTCCTTGGTCTGGCCACCAGGACCAACACCAGCCTCGAACTCTCCTCGCTTTGCAGATACTACAAGTAGACCTACATCAGCTTGTGAGGCACCTGTGATCATGTTCTTGATGAAATCTTTGTGACCTGGAGCATCAATAATAGTGTAATAGTACTTGTCAGTGAGGAACTTGAAAAAGGCAATGTCAATGGTAAGGCCTCGTTCTCTCTCTTCCTTGAGTCTATCAAGGGCAAAAGCCCAGGCCCAGGAAGGACGACCTAATTTTTCAGCCTCAGCCTTGTGTGCCTGAAAGGTTCGCTCATCTACTGCACCGGTCTCATAAAGCAATCTTCCCGTCATAGTGCTTTTACCGTGGTCTACGTGCCCTATGACGACGAGATTGAGGTGCTCTTTGTCTTTTTTGCTCAATCTTATTCACCACGTTGTTTTTAGCCTATCCACTGAAACGGACAGACTTTTGATGCTCCTTCGCTAGATGCTTTTAACGCTTTCGACAGGTTCACTTAACCATTAAAAAGAGAGCCATTAGAAAAGCAATTTGATTTGCTACGATTCTAACACTTTGTCAACTGGAACTTCATCCTTAGGAAATGAAACTATAGTGCCAAGTGGAAATGAATTGAGAATAAGAAAGAGACCTGCATTGGATGACTCTAGTGAGATTAATGTTGAACCGATGACAGGCATAAAGAATGAGATAATTCGGGGCATAAAAATGAAAACAAGAAGAGCAGGTGGCATAATAATATGCTCATAGGATGTTTCGGGATTGAAAAAGTTCTTCATATCAGGTCTTGACCTGATTGTTGATTTGGTCAAGAACACTCCAAAAAGAAAAACAATTCCAGCAAATAATACATTAAACAGCACAACAATCACTTGCATATTCATGCTTATTATAATACAAATGATGATGTTGAGAAGATAGAGCGGAATTGCTATAGTTCTCCTTTGCAAAATCCGTGTCATGCCTCAATTTCAATAAGGTTTAGAAACACATAATCTTTGCTGGAACCATAACAAATTAGCATGTTTTTAATCATGGATATCAAAAATGATTGAAACCGGACCTTACAAGAAGTCATTGGCAAACAGATACATTAGGTCTACAAGTCGTAGGGGTACTCAAGGAGCCCTTCGACCCAGAGCTTAATTTGTTCCCAATCGCGAAGATCGATTCGCTCGGGAGCCTCTTCTTCATTCTCTACAAGAGATTTTACTATTGCCTGCATAATCGTTCTCATCACAACATTACCTCTTGTTGTGTCGATAAGCCCACCAAAGAGACCTCTTGAGATGGGTTTTATTTCTGGAAAAAGTGCATCTATGTTTTCAAGGTACTCTCTTCGAGCTGTGTTACATTTGTCAGGTTGAGCAGCTGTCATACATGAAACAAAAATTGCAACCTTCTTCTGAGCGAGAATTTCCTTATGTCTTTTAATGAATTTGAGAGCATCTTTTGTCCATTTGCCCATCTGGATACTGCTACCAATAACAACTAGATCATAGTTTCTGATATCTTTGACTCTGTCTCTCTTGAGATCGATAAGCTCGACCTCAGCACCACGGTCCCGGAGAATATTGGCAATGAATTTGGAGATCTCTGCTGTAGACCCATAACGTGAACCATAGCAGACTAGGATTTTTTTATTCATTCGTTTCATCTCATATAGTTGTATCAGGAGATATTACAGATTCATCTTGATTATGACGTATCTGTGTGATTTGAGCAACAACTACGCCAATAATCGTGAAGACACCACCTAATATCTGTAGTAATGTGACTGTTTCATTGAGAACAATTATAGACATCATAACACCCCAGACTGCAATCAGATTGAGGATAATCTGTATTCGTGAGGATTCAATATATTTCATCGATTCATAATAGAACATGAAAGCAATCACAGTATTGACAAGGGCAACCCAAAGAATGACAATCCAAGCCTCAATACTCATGGTGAAGAGTACTGTCACATCTTCAAAGACTCCAGTAGTGACCCAGAGAAAAGGCACGGCAAACAGGGTACTGTAGAATGTAGTCAATACAGTGTTGGTAGATTTGACAGCAATCTTTCCTACAATACCGTTAATTGCAAAGAAGAGGGTGGAAATAATCACAATGATGTTTCCGATTAGACGTTCCACGCTGAGGAGAGATTGACTTGGAGATGCATTCATGACTATAATTGTGGCACCGAGAGTGGCAATAAGAAGACCAAGAAATTTATCCGGAGTGATTTTCTCATCAAGTATGGCAGCTGCTAAAAGTACTGCAAAAATCGGTGTCAAGTTGAGTAACAGAAGTGCATCACTTGCTGTTGTCAATTTAAGACCTATGTACTGAAGGACTTGAGAGAGGAAGGGACCACTCACTCCAGTTATTAGAAAGACCTTCCAATTTACCCTGAAGGACCCAGGACTCTGTTTTTTTCTTCGTTGAAAGGCTAGAAGAAAGAGAGGAGGAGTGGCTAAAGTATAACGTAAGGTAACAAAGAGGATCGGACTGACTTCACCAAAGATTAGTTTTGCAAAAATCAAGGATGATGACCAGAGCAATGTGGTCATAACGATTGCTCCGTATGCAAGAGAGACCTTTGTCATCTGTCAATCCTCTTTGTGTCATTGAACAAGAAAGCGACTGATAAACTGACCTGAACAAAATAATGTGCACGGCAAAGACCGTGCAACTATTAGGTATGATTACCTTGCAGAACGAGCTACACGCTCTCGTTCTTCTTTTCTCGATACTGCAAAACTTGCAGGGTCGTTCTTGTAAGCAAGCAACAATTCATCTACAAGACATTCTTCAATAGACTTTGCACTCTTGTGGGCATTCCTGACTGCACCAACGCATAGGTATCGAAGCGAGAGATCAATTCGTCGTTGCGGTGCCACATCAACAGACCGTGGATATGCCATTCCACCATAGGAGATTCTTGTGGTCTCCTCTGCTGGCGCACCATTCTCAATCGCTGTGACCAACACCTGAATTGGATTAAGTCCAGTTCTATAGTCAATCATCTCAAAGACTCGCTTGACAATGCTCAGTGCCTTGAGCTTCTTGCCTGCGTTGCGACCAGTTCGGGTCTTCTTATCCTTTCTTCGACCTGCATTCAGAACTTTGTTCACAAATCGCTCAACAATTGGAATATTGGATTTGTGGAACCTCTTATGGGCATGTCTGCCAGAAGTATGAGGAATGAGAACTGGGTCTAGGGTGATGTATCTCACAAGACCAACATCATTCACCTGCACTTCCGTGGAGTCCCATTTGCCAAACATGAGTAGGTCAGGTGGTGTGTGAGGATGAGTTTCTTCAGTAACTGGTTCAATTGGATTCTCTTCTGCCATATTTACCACCTAACGTATTGGTTTCTCCTTTTTACCATAGATTAAGGACTCTAGGGATACACCGTTGACTTGGGTGACACGCCACCGAACACCAGGAAGATCTCCTTTTGCGCCGCCCATTGCACCACCGATTCCTTCAACAATGACAGTATCATGTTCATCGATGTACTTGAGGCCGCCATCCCCGGGAATGAAGGCACTGATCTGCTTTCCATTCTTCGAGAGTTGAATCCTGACAGCCTTTCGGATAGCTGAGTTTGGTTGTTTTGACTCGATACCGACCTTTTCAAGAACGATGCCACGTGCCTGCGGAGCACCCTCTAGGGGGTCAGTCTTCTGCTTAAGCTTCAAGATTCTTCGTTTGTAGGTTGGTTTCTTCCAGCGGAACTTTTTCCTCTTGCGGAGGAGGGGTCTCGCTGCGAACTCGCCAACGGGGGATTTTGAACCTGTCAAATTATATAACCTCTTAATGGGCGGTATACCATTCATGGTACACCCTGTATGGTGTTCGTGGGTTCGGGCTAATATTTGCTTAAAAGCCTTATCAAATGCATCAAGTCTTCGAGCGGCGCAAGGCGCCTACGCTATGACGACGTTATTGAGATCAAAATGACGCCTGACTAAAATGCGTGCCCGAGCGACATTTCTTCCATCTTTTCCAATGGCGATACCACGATCATCACTCTGTACCGTGACAGATGCGACCTTGGTGCCATCTTTATGCTCAATGATTTTTACTGCCTCAACTCTAGCGGGAGCAAGAGCACTCTTGACAAAGTCCTCAGCAGTATCAGCCATTTCAACAACATCTACCGGCCTTCCAAAGGCCTCTGAGGCTGCTTTGATATTGACGCCGCGCCGACCGATAGCTTTTCCAAGATGCTTGGGACGCACGACAATGATGATTCTATCTCCCTCATCATCGCGAACAACATCAACAGCAGCAGCACCAGTAATCTGCTCGAACTTGGCAATCAATGCCATGTCTTCCATCGAGAGCTTCACGCGGCCCAAAAAAATCGCCTCAGACCATCTTTAAAATCTTGGAATCACCAGGCTCGATTATTGCAATAGCTGAAACCATGAATGGCTTTCCTACCGTTTCGCCAAGGTCCCATGATGTACCCTCGAAGCGCGTTACTCTAATTCCAGCTAATTTAGCAAATCGTTCGATATCATCGTATTCATTCTGTGGGCAGTTGGCTGCGACCACTACTAATTTTGCTTCGCCTTTCTTGACCGAGTCAATTGATGACTTAGCACCTATCTTACATTTTCCAGTGCTTACTGCGCTTGCTATTGGTTGATTCAAGCTCATTTTATGGACCTCTTTGATTGTTTGTAGATGGACCAGAATGGTTGCATGAAGTGACTTTTGGTTTTAATGCTTCCGCAGTGTCCATCTATTTTACTCTGATTTCTTCTTTGTGCTCTTCTTAGAGCTTGAAACTTGAGGTGTCATCAAAAGATCGATTGAACCTGTTCCAAGAGGAATTAGCTGCCCGAGGATAACATTCTCTGTTATTCCACGTAAGGGATCTTTTGTTCCTGCGATTCCTGCTCCAAGAAGATGTTTGATAGTTACTTCAAATGCTGCTCTTGCAAGGGCACTATTTTTAGAACCTGATATTCCATGACGACCAATTTGACGTATATTACCATCTGTAGTCATCATGTCTGCAACAAGGATGATATGTCGCACATCTACATCCATACCCTGTTCATTAAGGACACTCATTGCTTCCTGAATGATAGCATTTCTTGTAGCCTCTATTCCCAAGACCTGATAGATTTCCCTGAGATTGTTGGTATAGATCCTATGAGGATTAACTCCATCAATTTCAAGTGCGTCTTGTAGATTAGACCCTTCTGTATAGAGAACATAGCCATTTGGTTCCTTTCGGATGACAACATGAGTCACATCATTGATACCCTTAACTCGGATTTCACGAATTTTTTCACTCAGTCGCTGAAGCTCCGCAAGAGCATCATTAGCAGGGTAGACGAAAATTGTGTTATCACCAGGTTCTACCTCTCCTTTTCCCTTGATTTTTTCTTGAATTGCCTCAGATACTATGTCTACGGTCAGACCTTTGTCATCCATAAGTTCAGGATCAAGACGAATGTCTATTGCCTGTCGGAGAAGGTCAATAGAAATATTACTTGCAACACTCTCGACTAAAACCATCTCAATATCACGAGCGATTCTTCTGGCCTCGTTTCGATCATCTGCAATCTTTTCGTCCAAGTAGATTTTCATTGTAGGAGTACTGGGATTATTACGAGCATCGACAATTTCGATTAATCTGGGAAGACCTTGTGTCACGCTAAGTTCTGCAACACCTGCATAGTGAAATGTTCGAAGAGTCATCTGTGTACCAGGTTCACCAATACTCTGTGCTGCAACAGTACCAACTGCTTCCCCAGGTTCGACAAGAGAACGCTCATATGATTCAATGACGTTATCGCAAATGTCATCAAATTCCTTCTTTGTGATATTTAATTTACTTATTTTTGCTTCAAGCTCATCCATGACTTTTGGAGTGAGCCTGCGTTCCTCACGCATCTTTTCAAACCGCTTTTCCATATACTTTACAATAGCACCGGTGTCTTTTGGTTCTGTAGAAGAGGCCTTTTTGGTACCAGATGTGCCTGTTTTTTTAGGCGTTGTTTCCTTGGTTGGTTTGGTTGCTGTGTCTTTTGTAGCGGTCTTCTTACTCTTTGTTTCCTTTGACATTTTTTCGACCTCCATTATTCAATTCTTCCCTTTCCAAGAACCTTCTCAATAGCTATGTCAATATTGACTGCTCGACCATGATCGGATTTACTTGGATCAACACCATCATCACCAAAGCGAAATTGGACAATTCTACCAGGAGCTGTCCGTACTGTTCCATCGGTTTCAACCTTTAAGTCTTGAAGAGCAGTCATGAGACGCCTCTGCATATATCCTGAGGTTGATGTTCTGACTGCAGTGTCTACTAGGCCTTCACGACCTCCTGCAGCATGGAACCAATACTCAATTGGATCAAGACCACTCTTGTAACTGGATGTGACAAAGCCTCGTGCTCTAGCACCAAGGTCACCTCGCTCAAAGTGAGGAAGTGTTCGACCAACATATCCTCTACTAATCCGCTCACCACGAACAGCTTGTTGACCTACCACTGCAGCCATCTGAGAGAGGTTGAGTCTCGAACCTCTGGCACCAGTCTGTGCCATAATAACTGCAGTGTTTTCAAGACCCAGATGTTCTCCTGCAACAGCACCTGCAGAGTCACGTGCTTCAGCAAGCGTAGCCATAATCCTTTGTTCAAGGGTTTCAAGGAGGGTCTGTCCTGGGTTAGGATCAAGCTCACCACGTTTGTAGGTTTCAATTAGCTGATTCACCTTGTCATCAGCTTCAGCAAGGATTCTTTCAATTCTCTGAGAAGCAGCACGAGGTAGCGTTACATCATTCAATCCCATTGAAAAACCTCTATCAGTAATTAAACGGACGAGTAGCTTACCAACAGAGTCCATGAATATTCGAGCTGTGGTTGGACCTTTTTCCTTGATTATTCGATGAAAGAGTGAATCAGGTTCACCAGCACCAAAGGCCTTCTCATCTACGACACCAAATATAAGGTTCCCATCGCGAATCACAGTATATGCATCATATTCACAATCTTCTCGTTTACAGACGCTGCATTTCTTACAGATGTTAGCTTTGAAGGAGATATTAATTCCTTCAGGAATGAAGATACTGAAGATTTGTTTCCCTGTCCATAGTTCGATAGGAGCCTTAATTGCAGGTTCAGGTAACTGAAGCTTGAAATCAGCAGTAGCTAGTAATTGATTGACTTGATCCTTCGTATAGAGACTTGATTTCCGTGTAAGTAAGAAAGCTGCTGAAATATAGTCTTGAAGTGCTCCAATGATTGGACCACCATATCGAGGGGAAAGAATCTGTTCTTGTACTCGCATGAGCACCCGTGCTTCTGCACGTGATTCCTCTGACTGTGGCACATGCAGATTCATTTCATCACCATCAAAATCTGCATTATAGGGAGGACAGACATAGAGAGATAGTCTGAACGTTCGATAAGGCATCACTCGAACTTCGTGAGCCATGATTGACATTCTGTGAAGAGATGGCTGTCGATTGAACAGTACAATATCGCCATTTGCTAGATGACGCTCTATGATGAAACCTTTTTCGATGGTATCAGCAATGATGGATCTATCTTTCACAAACCGAAGGTCAACTCTTCGACCATCTGTACGAATAAGATAGTTGCATCCTGGGTGTCTATCAGGACCCCGAATGACTAGCTCCTTCATTTCCTCTTTATTCCATTCTGTCACACGCTGAGGAATTGTTAGTATTTTGGCAATCTGTTCTGGAACTCCAACCTCATTCATACTGAGATTAGGATCTGGGGAGATTACTGTACGTGCGGAAAAATCTACACGCTTACCAGAGAGGTTTGAACGAAAACGTCCCTCTTTCCCTTTCAATCGCTGCGCCAGTGTTCTTAATGCTCTACCAGACCTGTGTCGTGCAGGAGGAATTCCACTGACACCGTTATCGAAATAGGTTGTACAATGATATTGAAGCAATTCCCAAAGGTCTTCAACAATCAACTGTGGAGCTCCAGCATCAAGATTCTCACGAAGTCTCTGATTGATTCTAATGATATCAATGAGCTTGTGGCTAAGGTCATCCTCACTTCTAACACCTGATTCAAGGGTAATAGATGGTCTCACAGTGACTGGTGGAACCGCAAGGACTGTAAGAATTGACCATTCAAGACGAGCTGCCTCAGGATTGACACCCAGAAGGCGATAATCATCATCGGTAATATTCTCCAGTCTTGCTCTAATATCGATAGGAGTAAGTCGAACAGATCCAGCCTCACCGACCTCATAAATAGAGGTAGGTTTCTCGAGCTTCAATTTCAACTGCTCTTCTTCACAATGAGGACATGTCTTTACTTTTGCAGCCCGTTTGAGTATATCATTTGAGAGGTTTGCCGTCTTTTGGCCTATATCTGGATAACGCCTAAAGAGCCGTTTGTAGTGCTCAATTTCTTCATCAGTCAGGAGAATACGGTTGCATTCTCTACAGATTGCTCGAAGAACCTTATGAATGACCTTTGCGTACCCCTCATGCATGATTGGACGAGCTAATTCTATGTGACCAAAATGCCCCGGGCAATTTCCAACACGGTTACCACATGTCTTACATCTCTGACCGGGATCAATAACACCCAGTTTGGGATCCATAATTCC
>JAEOUN010000096.1 GCA_016839245.1 Candidatus Thorarchaeota archaeon | reverse complement strand
TCTTCACCTCAAAATTTGTAAATATCTTGGGGGCTTCTTGGCAAGCAAAAAGGAGCTCCTCTCTTGCTTGTCTTGCAGTCATTTTCTTCTCCATCTTACATTCAAATTCATCAATTGGAATCATATGATGGGATTCTAACAATGCAAGATAGTCATCGCGATTGTAGAATATCGCATTCAAACCTATAGTTTCCCAAATTTCTTGAGCCAGTTTTTCTTCCGGAGCGTCACCATAATCAACGTAGCTTATCTGAATTAGTGCACCAGACCTAGTCACTCTTTCAATCTCATCAAAAGCCTGTTCTACACCGCGTCTACCCCTTGTCATATTGAGATCTTCAAGACCAAGAAAGTTGGTCACGATATCACAAGATTCCGATTTCAATGGAACTGACAAAACATCACATTCGATGAATTCAAAATTGTTCCATAAACTCTGAGAAAATGATTTAGATTTTCTAACCTGTTGATATGACACGACATCATTGATGAGACCTGTGCCAATAATTCTTGCTTCTGAAAACCGAATTCTCATCTCAACACTGAGAAAACCATGACCTGAAAGAAAATCCAGAATGACTTCGGGATTACTAAATGACATCTGGTGTATTCTCTCAGCTATCTGTCCACGGATGCCACCGAATTCAACGAAGGCTTTATCGTATTCTTCATCTGTGAAGAACTCGACGTTCAAAGATATCGCCCCATGTAAGAATAGTCAGTATGAATATGAAAACTTTCCTCATAGTAGAGAGATTATATCCGGAATAAGAGTAGAAGAGTATAAGTTTGATAGGTCAGGATATTGTCATAGAAAGAGGGATAGTATAGTGCAAATAGTAAGGCCAGTGAATGTGGAACGGTGTATCTCATGTTTCTCCTGTGTGTTTGCATGTAGTCGAAGAACTGGACATGTTGATCTCGGACATGCAGCACTTCGTATAAAATCTACACCACCACCAACTGCAGGAGGCTCTGGGGGAAATTATGTTGTCATCATGTGTAGAGCATGCACAGAGCCAGTCTGTTTCGAAGCATGCCAGTATGATGCTATTAGAAAGCGGTCTGGCGGAGGGATTACAATCAATCAGAACAAGTGTGTAGGATGCGGCGATTGTGCAGAAGCATGTCCACTCACAGCAATATTCATTGATCCCCTTAGAAAGAAGGCTACGGTCTGTATCCACTGTGGAGAATGTGTTGACTGGTGTCCCCATAATATTCTGATAAAGGAGGAAGTCAAATGAGTAGTGGAAGAGTACTCCACATCGACTTAACAGCGCAGACTTCAGAAACGATAGAGCAGCACGACGTCTTTGAGAAGTATATTGGTGGTGTAGGAGTAGCTTCAAAATTACTCTTGGACAACTGCCCTCCAAATACACCATATGAAGATGCACCAATCATTTTTGCAACAGGACCTCTTAACATGTTTTATCCTTGTTGTGCGAAGACTGTTGCTCTATTCAAATCTCCATTGACAGGTAATCTTGGGGAGAGTTATGCTGGTGGAAAGCTAAGTATGGCAATGAAAATAGCAGGGCATGACATAATCATGATTACAGGCAAGCTCGAAAAGCCATACTACCTCCTAATCCAAGATAACAAGGTAGAATTTCGGAATGCTCATGCACTATGGGGATTGTCAACAAGAGCTGCTGGTCGAATTCTGAAAGAGAAAGCACCAGGAGAGGGAAAACGCTCTATCCTTCGTATCGGAGTAGCAGGAGAGAACCAGATACGGTACGCCATGGTGGTTGTAGATACCGTTCGTCACTTTGGCAGGCTTGGGCTTGGTTGTGTTATGGGTGCTAAGAAGCTGAAAGCATTAGTTATCACGGGAAGTCAGAACTACCAAGTTCCATCGATTAAAGAATATAGAGAGGAGTACAAGAAAATACATGAACTAGTACTTAGGACTGGGAGAATGGACAAATACGACATCTTAGGTACTTCTGTGAATGTACTTCCACTTAATGAGATACAAGCACTTCCTACTCGCAACTATAGTTCATTCAACTTTGAAGGAGCAGAAGGTATCTCAGGAGAGCAATTTGCAGATAGTGTTCTTGTTGGCAAGAGCGCATGCGTGCCTTGTCCAATTGGATGCATACACATTGCTCAGTTACGTGTCCAGTTTGACCAGAAACATCGAGACTATGGGACAATCTACGTTCCCTATGACTATGAGCTAATCTTTGCTTTTGGTTCGAATCTTGGTGTTGGCTCTACTGATGATGTTCTTCAACTGATAGAGAGAGCAGACATCAGGGGATTAGATGCGATGAGTGCGGGAGTTGTACTGGGATGGATAACAGAGGCATACAACAAAGGACTAGTCACAGTCGAAGATCTTAACGGTCTCAGTCCCCGTTGGGGGGATGTGGCAGTGTACCTGCAATTATTAGACAAGATTACTAATCCACCTAATGAGTTCTATAGATTTGCTGGACAAGGTGTTAAAGCTCTTGCAGATCAGTATGGAGGCAAGGAATTCGCAGTTCATTTCGAAGGGAATGAGGCGACGGGGTATCATACAGGTCCAGCAAATATCGTGGGTCATATGGTAGGAATAAGACATAGTCATTTGGATAATGCAGGATATAGTATCGATCAGAAAGCATTGTCTAAACCAATAAAAAACAAGGATATTGGTAAGTTACTTGCAGAGGAAGACATTTGGCGCAGCGTACTCAACTCTTTGGTCATTTGCCTATTTGCCAGACCCGTATTCACACCGGACATTGTCCTAAGCTCCTTAAAAGCACTGGGAGAAGAACGAACAGAAGATGAATTAAGGAGAATTGGAGAAGAAGTATTTCATCTACGGATGCAATTCAAGTCTAGAGAGGGGTATAATCTAGATAATCTGATTCCACCTCAACGTCTCTTGGAGAGACTCTCACCCAATGGTCGAGTTGAGAAGGAAACTGTTGAAGAAATTATTCAAGCATGGAGGAGTATTCACAATCTGTAATATGATGTATCATGGTTTGAGAATATCTGATGGGACAATAGTAACTAACTCCTCGACTTGATGCATCTTTTAGTAAACTAATCAAAGCTGAAATGCGTGTGAGATAATAAAGACTCAGTACATTTCTGGTGTGATTGATTAATTCATTTGTCCATCTAAGTAGACCAATAGGCTATTTGCCATGCCATTGCTAAAGACTTCACAGGGAGAGTATGATAACTAGTAATGCACGTACTTGAATGGTTAGGGCTATATCAGTTAACATCGTAATCATATACATCTCAACAGAAATCATGGCAGAGATGTGGAGGACTAAGCATGTCAAGAAGGTACCAAGTCAACCTTTTTTTCATTCTATTAGTAACATCCTTAGCTGTGGTGCCAGCAGTGAGAGCTGATTTACCACCTCCAATATACTATGCATGGATAGAGTCTGGAGGACCCTTCACGTTAGCTTCCAATGTAACATTACCTGAAGCAAGTGTGGACACAAACATTCACCTGACGGATTCATGGACTTACAATATCAATGTATCATGTTCATTTACTATCACTAGTCTAATTTCACAAAATCTCACAACAGCGTTTGTCTATCCTGAGATCTGGCTTTCCGCGGATCCTTCGCAGAGTGTTTCTGTACGTGATTTCAACATCTTTGAAAATGAGACTTTAGTGGAATATTCAATTATAACTTTTGACGAGTTCAAGAGCAAGTATGATTTAAATCAAACAGACTGGGAGAATGTTAATGATTGCAGTTTTGCACTCTTTAACTTCAGCGTGAATTCTGAACAGCCCACAAATGTGAATGTTGTCACATGTTTCACTTCACATTCGTCAGGCCACGATTTTGTCTTTGAATATATTGTTGATACTGCAAGACGATGGGAAGGCAACACGCATGAGATAGTCCAGATAGAGTTCCATCGATCAAATGATACTGAAATCATAGGATATGGATATGATCCTGAAGATGATGCAGATTTCACAGGCGACGATAATCTTGCAATAGTAACTTGGGACTTCACCATTCAAGAGTTTCCATATGATAGAGTCAGATTCACTGTGCAACAACAAAAACATCCTGTGTATAACAGAGTGATTCCAATTCATGATATTATTCCAATTATAATAGCTACAACAATAGTACTAGTCCTATTTGTAAGTAGTCTCATCTATAGAAGATTCAAATCAAATTGAAGCCTTTTCAATATCCTATTCTCTACATTCTACACTGTATTCATGGACCCAACCATCACTAGAATCGTTCGACCAAATTCATCAAGATATAGGGTATGAAAATCATTGGTAAGAAACGAAAAGGGTCCAACAGTTATATTCATTGCAGAACAACCATACTCAAAATTGCAGGTTACTGGTTCGGTAAATGTACGATCCACAGGCATAATTGCTTGCCAACCAACCTGTGTACCATCTTCGTAGAATGGCGTCGAAGGCCATGGTTCCAGAATCTCCGAATTACCATCCTCAAACCAGATATGACCTTCACCAATAAACCATGATGTATCAGGACTTCTCAAGACAAACGTGAGTGTTTGTACTGTGTCATCATCTGATTTCATCAATGAATATATAGTGGAAGAAAAAATCAGAAACGATACAATAATGAGAATAGCGGCAATGTATTCTTTTCGAATAGGTCGATTCTTCTGTTTTTGCTTGCTACTCTCAATGCCTTTTTCTGACTTCTTATCAGTAGACAATAAACCAGTTCCCTCATTTCATGAGGATTTTTAATGAGTATTTATTCAATGATAAATGAAAAGAACTGTACTATTAATTGATTCTGATACTTGGAAAATGTGAAAGGTATTCCGTAAAATGGGAGGATAATTAAAGTCAATTCCCGTAACTCTTAACTACTTGTTACGTAAATTTCTAATAAGAATGAAAGAAGTATAATTGTAATGGTGATTATATGTGCGCTTATCGTGGAGGGTCGTTTGGGAAGGTATTGTTTTGGATTGGCGTACTTATCGTTCTCGTTCCAATCCTTTTCCTGTTGTTCTGGTTTGGAGGAAGTCCAAGGGAATATATTCTCCAACTCTCAGACTATATCGTCCTTGCGTGGTTCTTAGTTCTAGGGCTCATAACCAGTATCGGAGGATTTGTAATTCATAGACGATTTAGAGATATAGGGTTCTTTCTCATCAAAGATGGTGAACCCATGCATTTAGGTGAGGTCTGGATGAGAGGAAATGAAAAAGGATTATTCGTCACCTCATGTGGACTTATGGTATCGATAAACAATGAATCAGAAGAAACCGCTTACGTGGGATATAGAATTGTTACAGCCAAACAGGCAACTTGTGTCGATTGTGTTAAAAGAAAAGGAAGAGAGATATTAGACGCATACAATTTGCGAAGAGAGTATTAGAACTATAGCAGTGGATTCTATGTTGAGTTTGCATGAGAACGTTGTTATCGACGTTTGTAGATGTAAAGCGCTATAACAATTAGAGTTGTGATGCCAATCCCTCCAGCAAGTATCAAGAGATTATATCCTAATGCATCTCCATTTTGAAGCAGAGGTGCAATATTGGTGTCATTTAGAGTTTCCAAGATTGAAATCGTTGAAGATAGGACTGTACGGTTGGATTCAATCATGACAACGATGCCTGTTTCTTGGTCGTAGTACCTATTCATCTGATTACCAGGTGAAAACCTGTTTTCGGTTTTCCAACACATACGCGAAGTCGGTAAGCATTCAAAGTGAAGAGGACCAACAGCAGTTGGATATGCCATTGATTCATACATAGAATTGATTGACGTACTCTCGTTTGTTGTAGTCGGTATCCAGAAAGCAATCTGTTCCAAAGGCATTTCATCAATCTCTGTACCATTTGGATGATATGCTTTGATGATTTGGAGTGTAGTCTTATTCACGACTAGCAGTCCGCCTCCTGGGACAATCATAAGAGAATTACTTGAGGAGTTGTACTCTAAACCACGTGATCGAGTTTCTATCTCAATTATGTCATGCTCCATTGAAGTTATCATCCAGAATAGCTCGTGCACTTCTCCTGTTGTGAACGCCTGTCGATATTGAGCATAGCTTCCTATGGTCAGAAACTCTGGAGTTTCTAATTGAGTAACTTGTGGATGAATTAGTAGAATGGAAAAAATTAAAATTAGTGAGAATAATCGATTCCACATATTGCTTTCAAAATATATTCTCGTAGAGTTGGAAAAGATTTTCGGAGTCAGTATCTATCCTTTATTTGAAGAACAAAGTAACATAGGGATTCTCTTGAGCCCCTAATCCAGACCATCCTTGGCCAATAAAGTCGGTATCAGAAGCAATCACAATTGGATTTTGAAATATATGGAAGCTTTCATATGATTGAGAGATTCAATGGACATGCTGTTTTGATGGGGCACCAAATGAGATATTTCAGTTAGGATTGGAAAGAATATCAACAGAATAAGATCAAGTATGCATGATGTGGACGTACCAGAATATCACGCCTAAGACTTCCTGCTTATTTAAATGATTGAAATTTGATTTTATGCAATTCGAATAGAGTGTCAATTAATGTGCTGTTGACTCAAACAATTTATTGACAAACTTGCATCCATCGTGGATTGGAGGATTGTAGAAACACATCTTCTCCGGGTCTTCTTTTGAGTATTTGACACAACCCCAGCATTGGCTGAATAGTCGGACTCCCTTCATGTCCCTATGAGCCCTACATAATTCAAATGCCTTATCCAAAGGAATACGAATGTCAGATGTCATGTTCTCACTCCAATTCCGCAAGATAATCCAACATTGAAGCCTATTAAATCTAAAGACAGATCGAGATGGTACGAATGCATTTCACATCGAAGGGTCAGTTTTTTAGAACAGAAAGAATGAAGTATTGGACAGGGTGTGATTCGAACACGCAACCCCCTCAATGAGATTATAGGCATTGAAACTATTTCTCGAACCATCTTGAACTGCAAGTCACTGATTTTGGCGGGATATTGTATCAGTGAATTAAAGTGGAGGTATGTTCGAATATTCTTTCAACTCAAAAAACATGAAGACAATTTGACATGGACAAAGATTCTAACTCCATTTATGGATTCCTTCCACATCTTGTCGTACTCACTACATTGTTAGTATTGGAATATTGGATTTTCACAACACAGGCGACTATGCTTGTTAGCGCAGGTGATTATGGTCCCGTAGTGGCAATTCAAGTCATACTTGCAGTGGTAGTAATAATCATTGCAATTCTCGGATTATTTTTTGTTTGTGGAAATAATCCCAAATACGAGAAGATTGTTTCTATCAGCCTAATCCTATTCATAATTCATATTGTG
>JAEOUN010000019.1 GCA_016839245.1 Candidatus Thorarchaeota archaeon | reverse complement strand
GTTAGAATCAGACTAGAAGTAGGGTTGAAATCTAAAGAACAGCAACGGCAGGGGATGAAACTCACTCAGTTAGAATCGGACTAGAAGTAGTGTGAAATTCAACCGGTGAATCAATATCGAATGTAATCAACGTCGTTAAAATCAAACTATGAGTAGAATTGAAACATGCCTAATAAATATCCAAGTCAGTAAAAGGTTAGAATTAGACAAGTATGATGGACGTAGTGTGCAACAATTGTATGTTTTTTATTGTAGTGTACTAGAGTCAGACATCAAACATTGTTGATACTAGTTTTAATATTCGTGTCTAATCTTGTCATCTTCAATTTGGAAAATTCATAGTAACCAAAATATAATTCATCTCATCACTATCTAGGTGCTATCTATTGAATTTAACCAACGATCTATTGGTCCTTCATAAGGATGCCACTGTCCAGTATAGCTATTCCAATCTTGAATAAAATCACCAAGATTCCACTGCCCATATTCTTGCGTGTCCAAGATATATGTGTACGAAGCAGTATCTAGTGAATGCAGAGTCTTGGCTAGATGGACAGCGCCTCCAGTAGGTAATTGTGTTCGAAGGAGAAGAAGATTTGATTCATTGAGATTAATGAAGCTCTTTGGTAACCTTATTGCAATAGAGGTTACAATTTTACTTACTTCAATAGTAGGACATAGTATAATCAAGTCATTGTTTAATCCAACATAATGAAGCTCCCAGAAGTGATTGATAATACCCAATTCTCTAAAGCGGTTTAATCGACTGACAACATCTGCAGTTCTTTTCTTTACTATTTTCCGAAGATTAGCAACAGTTGTTCGTCCCTTTTGAAATTCAACAAGAATCTGCGTATCCAATCCATCACACTGAAATACACGTTCTTTGGGTTCAGGAATAATCCCCGGATAGAGAGAAGTAACTCCTGTAGCATTAACAACTTCAGCTTCAAGCTGAAGCGATGACCAGTCAATATCCCAACTTTTGCTTTGGCTATTATAGCAGTGGAGATTATAAATAGAACGTGATCTTACTCTCTCATAAACTGATGCGTCAATTCCATTCTTTGCTGCAACATTGATCATCCGGTTAAGATACCTCAGATTCTTTGGATTGTCAGGAATGCACAATGTCGCAAATAGACCACCTCTTCCAAAAGGAATTCTATGCATTGAAAACAAGAAGGGGCAGCCAGTGATCAATGTTGAAGAGTCAATCACACTATTCTTTCCATGCAGTAGTATAATTTGAAATGTCTTAATTCCGAGTGCAGGGAGTGATAGATAGTCAAACTCCCGAAGTTGTCCTCTATCTTTCATTGCGGCAATCATCTTCCCAATCCAATCAGAACTAGCTTTAATCTTGGAAGATAATTCCCGTCTTGTCGTATCAGGATTGTTCAACAAATGGTGAAGTATCTTTACTTCTAGATCAGTTAAAGGGTGATTATATTCTCGGATGAAACGGAAAAAATATCCAACCCACTCCTCGAAGAATACATGAATTCCCAATCGAACCAGTGATGACACTCTTTGGACAAGGAGATTGAGACCTTCTTTTTCTGAGAGTCGTCGTAATACTTCAAACATGGAGTGCGGTCGATACCTGATTCCATTAGGCATCGTGACCTCTGGACTATACTTGATCCATTCTTTTTCCCATAATGACACATTTTTTAGTTTCAGAGTCTGCAGACCATATTCACAGGCAATATCAAATAATGGACGGTCGTCCAGATTTTCCTCTTCAAGCAAACAACAGAGGGCTTCTCGAGATAGAATAGCTTGTAAAAGGGGTGCAGAAGTTTCAGTGATATTTGGAATCGTAATAGTTCCATTTGAATCAACTCGACATTTGAATGAATATGGCCAAGACAACGGATCTTCACAGGCAATGGTTGAATCTTTTTCAACTAATGTATTCTCGAGACTAAAACGATTGCAAGTCCGGAAAACTATTTCATCCCATACTTGCAGCAGCATCTTCTGAGTATTATTCATTGCTTTTTCATATTCTTTTTCTCTTTTTTCGACCATAATTTTGCCATCTCAAGTATTACGCCACCGAGAGGAGTTATGTAGATCTGCTTCTCCTTCTTTTCTTCAATTGTCCTAGTATACCCCCAAGATGTAAATGACTTCACATGATCTGATACAGCACTTCGGCTTAGACTTACCTTCTTGGCCAAAGCGCCCATCGAAGAAAAGCCTGAATCCCCTGCCTTTGTTAATGCTTCAAGGACTCTCTTTTTTGGTGCACTAAGAGTCTGACGCTGAACCGGCTCAATCTCGATGATATCAATCGGATTCTGTGCCCTATCTTCTTTGACCAAATACACACTGGAACGTGTGAAATTAGCAGCAGCAAATAAAGCAGCAGTCATAACGCGGGTTCCAAGAGAGGGATTGAAGAGGATTTCATTGTTATAGTTGTCCACAACTACCTTCACCACTTTGTATAGAACATCATGGTATTCCCAAGCATCAACTAGTATTGGTTCAACATCCCAGCTTCCACTCCTCCGGATTTCAGCTGAAACACGAGCTAAATCAGGTTTTGTTTCATTCGAATAGAAGAGGAACAACTTATCCCCTCCTTTCTTACTTAGAACATATTTGATTCTTCCTTGCTCATTAAAACCAAGAGTAGCTAGATGCACCTTTTGTTTTTTCATATTCGTACATCCTTACGCGTACATATTTCAGATTTTTTCCGAAACGTCGGAAAAATCCTTTCACATCCGTCGTGATGTTTGTTATGCATTCTTAGAGTGTGTTGACATGAACAAAAATGTCAACTGTTCACAATCTAACATGGCCGGATTCCCCAGAGGAACCACCTTACTAGAAGCTATGGAGGTAATCTCCCTACTTCATCAGGCTAAGCCTGCATTGGACTGCTTCGGCAGTCCTACACCCTTTTTTTCCGGACACGTAATTTTACAAAACAATCAATCTATTCATTTTTTCGGTTTACAAGAGTGAGTACATATTCCACTAGTTGCTTGTAATGTATTTCTATTACATATTAAGATTCGAATTTGTACAGTTCAATGGGAAATTCTGATGGTGCATCCAGCTCACTCTTGTCCGTGTGTGTTTCCTGAAATATCAGAATTCATCAGTCACCATTGTTTAGATGGCTTAGAGGGTATCCAGAGGACCTCTAATCTCGTTTTAGAAGTAGTGTTTTCAACACACCTCATATATAGCATATCAACTAATGTTAATGCATATCATAGGTGATAATCAACTTGCTTTTAGGGTATGAAAAGAAAAACATAGTGAATAGGGGGGGGTGACCCTAAATTCATGAATGTGATTAAATCTAATACAAACCGTATCTTAATTACCTTCATTGGATTGGGAGTCAGATCAAAAGGATATGAACCAACAAGATATTTCATCTATCCAAATAAAGCAAATACCTCTTCTTCTCGAACAGCAGGGATTGCAATAGCAAATCTCATGAAGTCATACAATACAATTATAGCATTGGTTACAAATGAGAGTGAGGAGTTTGTACCAAGTTATGAAAAAGAGTTGTTAAAGAAATGCAAATTTATTCCCTATAAAGTGTCAAAGGAAATAAACAGTGAGGACGTTCTTGGCATTGCAGGCGACCTGGTGAAAATAATTGAAAATATTCAACTCAAAAATGAAGATCCATTAATAGTAGACATAGACATCACTCACGGATTTCGTCATCTTCCATTACTCTATTTTGCAGCGATGAGCTTTCTTTCAACTTTCAGAGGTGTAACTCTCGATAAAATCTATTATGGCCTTTACGAGTATGAATTGCCATTAACTCCAATAATCAATATCGGTATGGCATTCAATTTCATTATCTGGTCGCAAGCAGTAAATTCCTTTCTTGAGATTGGACGTGTGGATATGCTTACTTCACTCCTTAAGAATCTCCGAATGGATTATCAATATTCTGAAGACACCTCACGTAAACTACATGAGATTGAAAAGGCCTTGCGAGGACTTATACTCCCACTTAGTCATGCACTTCCACTTGAGATTGGAAAATGTGCAGGTAGTCTTTTAGATCGAATTCAAGATATGAATGAATCCTCAAGTCTATCTCCAGCTCTAACCTATCTCTTTAGTGAAATTAGTAATGAACTTAGACCGTTATGTAGTGCAGGAGGACCAAAAGAGGATTATTCACTCACAGACATGGAACTTGAAAGACAATTTGCAATTATAGAATGGTTCTTTCAACGTGGACGTATTGGCGATGCCCTTCTTCTTCTCAGAGAATACTTTGTTAATGCAATGATGCTGAATAGTCCAGAGAGTTGGCTTGATACCAAGGCACGTCAGGCAGTCGATCGAAAATTATCAGCTCTTGCATCAATAATGACTGACAATGATCTAAAAGGATTGCTTACTGGAGATCAACAAGAACTGGCAAAATATTGGGATATGTTACGTCAATTACGCAATTTCTATGCTCATGCAGGATTCACGAGAATAGAGATTCGTCCTGACACTCAAAGGAAACAGATGAAGGACATAATATCCTTTTGCAAGAAACTCCAACCAGTCTCACTTGATATTCATCAAAGCGGTGGGCGATTGCTGATATGCCCACTAGGCCTGACAAAGGGGTCTCTCTATACAGCACTCGTAAAAAAGCAGCCAGATTCCTTACTTGTGATCACAAGTGATACCTCAAAGAACTATCTCGATGAAATCCTTGCTAAGACTGATTTCAGCAAAGATAAGACTCATGTTGTTGTTCTCAAAGATCCATTCATTGGCTTTGCTGAAATTAAAAAAATTATTAAAAAGACCAAAGTTCACTTGGCTTCTGCAAACACAGTACTCGCTTGTGTCACAGGTGGTACCACTCTGATGGGAGAAGTTGTCAGAGAACTAGTTGCGTCTTCTACATCAATAGGAGTTCCCTGTTCGATTTTTGCAACCGTTGATCGAAGGTCTGTTGATGAACAAAGAGAGAATCCATTTGCAGAGGGTGAAATTCTCGCACTTGATATCAAATTAGAAAGACAGGGAGAGGAGGCTTAAATCTTGATTTTATTACAGATAACAACATTTAGGTATTACAGGAGGCTGAAGGGATGGCTTATTTGAACATTGAGATTGAAACTATTACTCCGATGTATGTTGGAGGTGCAGGTCAAAAGGCGGAATTAAGAGCACCTAGCATTAAAGGGCTTCTAAGGTATTGGTATAGAACTATAGATCCTATGCACAATACACGAGAGGGTATGTTTTTTGGAGATGCTGATAAAAACGGTATGTCACCAATTTCAGTCTATATTTC
>JAEOUN010000095.1 GCA_016839245.1 Candidatus Thorarchaeota archaeon | reverse complement strand
GGTATCAAATGGATTGCTGATGCACTTGCAGTAGAGAGATCATATCTGGCTGCATGGGTGACTATTTTTGCGCCTACAAAGGATAAGATGGAGCTTGCCGAAAAAGCTTGGAATGAAATGTTGGATGATGCAATGGAAACAGGAGGTTGTCCATATTGGAGTGGATTACTTTGGGAGAACCGAGCATTAGAGAAAGTTCACGACAGTTTCATTCAGTTATATCGGACCATAAAGAAAGCCATTGATCCTGACAACATAATGGCACCATTTGTCTTCGAGGGAGGATACTAGGATGGCTAAAGTTAATTTCCCAGGTCTAGAACCTTTCAATGAAGAACTTTGGTTATGTGGACGCTGTGGTGATTGCTCGTTAGCTGACAAGATCGTAGCTTCTAATCGTGGAGTGAATCATCCATGTGCTGTAAAGAACGTTCTTGGATTCGAAGCATACTCAGCAAAGGGAAGAGTCATGGTTCTGAATGACCTACTAGAAGGCAATATAGAGATTAACGAGGATGTCGTTGATTGGGCATACGCGTGCAATACCTGCAAGAGCTGTCAGGAAACGTGTATGGCTACTGCTGATGGAATCCACATTCCAGATATGATGGAAGCGCTTCGGAAAGATCTTGTGGCTAACGGATTTAATACACCAAAACATGAAACTATAGAGAATTCAATCATTAACGAATTCAATCCATACAAGGAAAAACATGATGAGCGACTTGATGTATTTCGAGATAGAGCATTTCCGGAAAAAGCTGAGGTTGTATATTTTTCAGGTTGTACCAGCTCATACAGAGAAAAGGAGATTGCCAGAACAACAGTTGAATTGCTTGAAAAGTTGAATGTCGATTTTACTGTGGTACCAGACGAACGATGTTGTGGTTCAGTCTTGTTAAGACTTGGTCGAGAGAAAACATTTGGCAGTTTAACTGAACACAATATCAAAGCAATTGAGAAAGCAGGTGCGAAGATTGTTGTAACGGCATGTGCAGGTTGTTTCAGAACTTGGAAAATAGATGTTCCAAAAGCAGGATACAACTATGATTTCGAGATTCTTCACATTACTGAATACCTTGATAGACTTGTTGAGGAAGGAAAGGCAGCTTTCCAATCTCCGAAACCAATCAAAGTCACTTACCATGATCCATGTCATCTTGGTCGTCATGCAGAAGTGTATGAAGCACCACGGAGAGTTATAGAGGCTATCGAAAACGTAACACTTGTAGAGATGGAAACTAACAAGCGCTATGCGCATTGCTGTGGTGCAGGTGGTGGACTGAAAAGTAGTTTTGGTGATCTGGCAAATGATGTCGCAGGAAATAGAATCAGAGAGGCTGAAGATACAAAAGCAGACATTCTAGTAACAGCATGTCCATTCTGCCACAGAGGATTAATAGACGGTGCAAAACATATTGGCAGCAGTCTTCCGGTTGTAGACTTACCCGAATTCTTGTTGCCATTAGTGAGAGAAGCAAAGATGAAGAAAGCAGCTGGTGAGAATCCACTAAAGAAGAGCTTCATGGACTATCTATCAGCACATCCTATGATTTTTGAAGGATTGAAAAAAGATGCAGCGATAGACTATGATTTGGAAGGCGATAGATTCCATGTGATGGTCATAGGTAAAAATAAAATCGAAGTCAATCCGATCCGTGCTGAGAATCCTGATGTAGAACTATTCTTTTCATTAAAAGGAGTGGAGAAACTAATCAGTCAGAAGAACGAGGATGAGTATGCTAAGCAATTTGGAATACTTTTCAAAGAGCCAACAGATGAAGAATGGATAAAATTCGTACTCAGACTCAATATAGTCAAACTATTAATGAAAGGGTATCGTAAGTTTGCCCAAAAAGCAGGCCTCATCTAAGAATCAAGATAAAATTAAGCAACCGGTTCTGAAAAATAACACATAGAAGGATCACTCTTGATAGAGGAGTACAAGGACATAGTCAATGTTTAGTACAACTGCATATAGTCAGAAATCATTATAAGGTTCACAAGATGAAAACTCCGCGTGCAGGCCTATGAAGGCAAGAGAAGTACCAGAGAAGCTTTTTACGATTATTGAGAGAAACAAGAGGATTATCTTCCAGCGAATGTTAATCTATATGTTGATTCTCGTGGTACTTTTTCCATTTGTGTTCATAATAGAACAACCATCTATAGCACAATTTTGACGAGATATGATTCATGGAAACACTGTAGAAATGCCGATGGAATTCCCATAACCAATTATGGCTATCAAGCAGGAGTGTATGTTGGAGAGCAGATTACTATTCGAATGGTTGCAACAAGTGCTATAGGTTATTACCAACAGATGAAAGAGGGGAACAGCACTGCAGGCATTTATTTCAACAATACTATAAACTACATTGTTGAACATAGAAAAGATGTTGTCATTCCAACAGAAAATGGAACAATGACAATAACTGTATGGCCTTATGACTTTGCAATTTGGGATCTTCCAAAAGGCTGGCAATCAACAATGGTTGATGCGATGGCAATGAATTCGCTAGTATTAGCCTACAATGAATATGGAAACAGTTCACATCTCCAAATAATCAGTCAAGCAACAAATTCGTTTTATGTGGAAACAAGACTGGGTGGCAATTTGCTAATACTTGATGATGGGACTCATTGGTATCCAGAAACTGTAATACCAAACGAACTCTACCCAGATTACCCAGTTCCATTAGTGCGGAATGGTTTCTTGTTTGCACTCTATCATATGTACGAAGTTAATCAGTATCTTAATGATAGTGCCCTTCAGAGAGCATTTGATCTTGGTGTAATTTCTGCAGCTGCGAATCTCTATAAGTACGACCATCTACAATACAAATGGATACTTTATCATCTAGCAAACCCGCAAAAACTTGCACCTGTTAATTATAATAGAATACATGCAAACCTATGTCACAGCCTGTATGAATTTACTAATGTCACAATCTTTGATTATTATTACCAAAAATGGAGTACCTACACCACAAAACCTCTCTTTACATGGGAAGAAATATTCTCATGAGAATTCATCAGTAACGGTCTCCTGATGGCTTTAATTATACTCATTCCTGTTGCGAGCATCGATATCATTCAGACTATGGCTAGATTATATAAGAAAAGAAATTCTAAGAATATCTAATCCAACACCTTAGATGTGATTTAGTTCAATTCTATAGCTAATGAATACGAGTGAAAAAGGTCATCTTTCTGAGCTTCCCAAACATAATGTTCACGTGCATGTTTCATAATTTCTTCAGGGTCAATATACTCAAGGTTTCTGATTATTTCATTTATCTCTGAATAATAATCAAATGGATAAGTGTAAGGTAATCGAGAGTGAGCTTCATAGATTGACCGAGTCATTAGAACCTGTAATCCTGCAGCCAAGTAATCGTACGTTTTTGCAGAACCGCTATATTTTGCATAAGAGGTTGTCTTGAAAGGTAATAATCCTATGCGATATTTTGTAAGCTCTTTGTACATCAATTCAGTCGGTAGACCGCTGATCGTGCTGAAACTTACATGGTCTCTGAGTCCTTCCATGTTTCGATGAGGCGCAAACCTTTTCCTCTCAAAATCTGACCCAAGATAAACAATCCCCGTTCTATTTGGATTTACTTCCAGATTTGAGATTTGCTCCTTTAAACAATAATTCTTCAACACGAAAACATGTTTGCATCTCTGTCTATGTTCTTCTGCAATGGCTTCTGACACAGTTATTACAACATGCTTTGAAAGTATATCTTCTTCCCATTTTGGTATTGCATTCACGAATGGTCTAATTGCAATTCGCTTCCACAGTGGCCAGTTCTTGTACATTATCCGCTGTTTACTCCAATACTCACGGTCATCATAAATCATTGGAATTCCTAAACCAGATGAGTACTTAGCTGCAATCAAGTCACTTGCGTGGATTATATCAGGATCAATCTCTCTAACTTTATCAGCCCATTCCTTTCTGATTGATTTATCAAGTGCGGCCTGTCTATTATTGATGCTTCTCAACATTGTGATACTTTGAAAGACATCAAGGAAAGGTTCATGTTGTTTGCCAAGACCAAGAAATTCTACCTTATGACCAAATCTCTTAGCAATGTATGCTTCTCGCTCAATACGCCAGTCAGGAAGCCCTTTTGGAGCAGCATGTAGAATTTTCATGATAAAACCTCGTTGAGAGATCTCTGAACAAACACATTTGAATTGATTTTGAAAAATGAATAACATTAAAAAAATTAGTGCTTTCTCAAGATATTAAAAAGTTCTTTGAAACACTTGATATCACTACCAAATTGGATACACTCAACAGTAGGGAGATCTTGTTTCATTCTTTGAATATTAGGACCATAATCATCAATGAAGATAATGCGATTAAAAGAAACACCTCGAATCTGATAGTTCCAAAGAATATGACGCATTTGTATTGATTTTGGTCTGAAATCAGACATCACATAGTCTAGTTTTTCAAGAATACCTAAAGATTGAATTCGAGATTCTGCAATGTAATGGTCATTTCTAGTGGCTATTGAAATTTTTACTCCAAGTTCTAAAAGCTGATCGATGAAATCCAGATTTTCGTGAGACCCATCTTCATGGATAAGTGTTTCATCGAGATCAAGTACTAAGAGAATTCTATTCATGAGTCCAAGTCCTCCCATTTAGCATGAAAATCTCCTGCCATATTCTCTGGATTCTTGTACCCCATTTAACGTCAAAACTAGTTTCGTAGTCAAATTGGTACAGAGCCATCTCTATCATCATTTGAGGAATATTGATTCCACTTGCAATACTCAGAATTGTTGAGTCGTGAAGACCAGCGTTGATATCAAGCATGAGGAGTGTTCCATCTATGTCCTCTTTCATTTGTATCTCAAATATGTACGATAAACCTAAGCCCTCAGTGATTCCGTGTACTGTTGATGATATTGATTCATTATTAGATACATTACATAGGATACCATCCATGGTGATCCCGTTTTTGATAGAAAGACGATGCCATGGAAGTGAGAGAAAATGAGTTCCTTTCCTGCATAACACATCTATGACATACTCCGATCCATGAGGATACTCTTGGACTATCATCTTAGGAAATTCCGGTCCTAGATCATGGATAAGTTGATCAAAGGACACATAGAGATTTGTTGGTTTTTCTCTAAAGAATGAATGACGTTGATTCAGGGAAGAATCAATGATTCTTGAAATTCTCTTTGTGTTTAAGCCACAGGGTTGAATAATTAAAGGTCTAGAGGGATAACCAATTCCACTTGCAGCAGACTCCAGCTCTGTACTGGTTGATACAATTTCAAATCTAGGCAACTTCATACCAAGAATGTTACTACAATAATCAAGTAAGAGATGTTTATTTAGGAGAATCTCTAATAGCTTCGGATCTGTCAAGGTAAGTGTTGGTTGAATATTTAAATCCCGGAATTTGACAAGATTATGGCATATTGGAATTTGATCCTCTGCAAGACCAGGAATGATGATGTCAATTTCCTTTTCAGTACACAATTCTAGAAGATTTTGAGCATATCTATCATTATGACTGTCTGGAATAAGAGATGTATCAGATGAGTAATGTTGCATTGCTGGCGTAACTATAAAATCGCATGAGAAAACAGAGATATCATACTTTTCACTTTTTTTCAGAGATTGAACAATCGGTGCGAATTCAAGAGAAGAAGCGCTTGTTATCATTACGTTAATTTCTTTCAAAGATTATCTCCTAAAAAGTGATGATAAAAAATGATTACAAATTCCACTCATGAATCTTTTTAATTTTTTTTTAATGATACAGAAAGGATATTAGCGAGAGGTTAAAATGCTACTTTAGAAAGCTGCTGGGTCGAGTGAATAATGAAGCCGAGATTCAAGAAAGCATTGGCATTATCACCTCATACCGATGATGCAATAATTGGCGCAGGATCTCTAATGTACAAACTTGTCAAGCAAGGTTGTGAGATTACCTGCATTGTCTTTAGTATCTGTGATGATACTCTTGAAGGCACTAGATTCAAATCAGGAGAGATTGCTAGAGAGGATAGAAAGGCAGCATCTATTATTGGTGTTAGTGAAGTCATTCATCATAATTTCACTAACAAGCATCTTGAAAAATATCGACAAGAGATCTTGGACATAATTTATGAGTACAGGAAAGACCCAGATATGGAACTTGTCATCGCACCTTTTCATGGCGATACAAATCAGGATCATCAGACAGTTGCAAGAGAAGCTATGCGTATTACAACAAGACATCCTATCACACTCATTCAATATCCCATCATTGGAACATCAGCTGGGTTTCTACCCAACATACTGATACCCATCACGAAGGAAGAAGCAGATGTCAAATTACGAGCTCTTGAATGCTATAAGACTCAGTTTGAACTAAGGAATGGATGGTTCAATCTAGACAATTTTTGGGCGGAAATGAGATCTAATGGTGTTCTCGTGAATGCAGAATTCGCGGAGGCTTTTAGACAGGTGAAGGGGATTTGGAATATTGTCTAGAAAAGTAAGACTTCATCTTACAGGATTCTGTGCGCCAGGATTTGCAAGTATAGTACAAGCTCTGAGAATGAGTCAGAAACATGATTTCTACATTTTCTCAACAGATTGGAAGCCAAATCTTGCATCACAATTGGCAGACAGGGCAGAAGTCATCGGAGACAATCTTGATCCTGCATGGACAGATAATTTACTTGCATCAGCTGAAAGAGAAAAAATAGAGGTTCTTATACCAATACGTACTGATGATCTCGCACCAATTGCGGCTAACCTTAAACGATTCCGAAATCTAGGTATTGAACCAACTCTCCCTTCAGAAAATCCAGACATAATAAGAACTATCACTGACAAATTACATCTCTATGAGGTTCTAAACGACGATTCAATTCCGATTAGAAAGAATGTAGATAATGTTGAAGATTTGAGAGAGGCAGCTTATTCATTCGGATATCCAGAGAAACATGTCTGTATTAAACCTGCAATTGCTGATGGTAGTCGTGGATTTCGAATTCTAGATGCTGGGCAGAATAGAAAAGAACGATTTTTCAAAGAAAAACCTGATTCTACATATTCAGATCTCGAAACAATATGTAGCATTCTAGGAGATACTTTTCAAGATATGCTTGTTATGGAATATCTTCCCGGGAAGGAATATACTGTAGACATTTTATGTAAAGATGGAATTGTCTATGCAGTACTACCAAGGTTAAGAACTCATATGACCGGAGGAATAACTACAGGAGGACTACTCTGCAAAAATGAACATTACGATTTCTTCGTAAGTTATTCAAGAAGAATTGTGAAGAAATTTGGATTATCTTACAATATTGGGATTCAAATGAGGGAGGATCAACATGGTTCCCTAAAATTATTGGAAATAAATCCGAGACTTCAAGGGACAACAATTCTGAGTGTGGAAGGAGGCGTGAATATTCCGGATTTAATGGTTGAAATGGTTCTAAATGAATTTGATAATGAATTCTCACCCGAAATCAAGTGGGGACTTCAAATGCAAAGAGTTTGGAAAGAAATTTTTCAATACAATGCAGATTCATGAAAATATTAGAGTTAGTTATTGGTGTACCAGACTTATTTTGGAATCATACCAAGTTGCGAGTATATTGTTTCAAGCCGCTTGTGACTTATATCCCAAGATAATCGTGTACTGTCAATGGTTTTTTGAGGATTTGAAAGACGCTCTATGACTGCTTGACCCATCTTTTCTGGCTCAACAGATACTAATGGAAATTCTGCACCAACGAAACCACCCATATTTGGTACGATCACAACTTTTTGTAGAGCGAGGTATTCACCAACCTTCGTTATGTTTTCAGGAGTAGTGAAAGGCGAGAAGGTGTCCCACTTTCTTGGTAGAATACACAAATCTGCAGCATTAATGTAGTCAGCAACTTCATCGTGATTAATCCATCCTGTCATCACAACTCTGTCTGTCAGATTGTGCTTCTGTATGAAATGATCAATAGATGGTTTTTGTGGACCATCGCCTACAATTAGAAAAGTGACATTGGGGAGTTTAGTACATGTTTCTAGAATAATTTGTTTGAGTAACTCACTTCCTTCAATTAATGATATTTTTCCCAAGTATAAGACTGTTGGAGAATTGTCTAATTGTAGCTTAGCCCTTATTTCTTCACGACTTCTTTTTGGTCCAAAATCAGAGGGAGGATAGTTTGGAATGACACCAACTCTTTTAGCACCCCACCGCTGAGCTCTTTTAGCTAGCGGAGTGTTTGCAGTAAGTACAATATCCGCATTCATCGTCAGAAACCATTCAATCAGATTGGCAATTCGAGACAATAGCACATTTCCTAGCGATTCCCTAATTGATGAAAACCAAGGAGACCTCACATCATAAATCATAACGCCTTTTTTCAAAATCAACGGAAATCCAATAACATCAGGAACATTATAAAAATGATAGACCTCAGCTTTTGATAGTGCGATTTGAATGGAAAGAAGGATGTATCGTACAATAGCTTTAAGCAATCTTGGACGACCTATTGGCTTTCTGAATGGTGCTAATACACCTACATCAACGCCAAGTTGTTGAAGACTCCTATATGTCCGTTTTAATCGGATCATGCGTTCTGGCTGACTTCCGATGAGTAGAACACGAGGATGTTTCATCACATCAAATCGCCTCGAAATCCTTCTTATTGTAATCACGATGTGAGAATAATTTCTCCAGACACATACTGACTCAGTCCTCTGACCTCTTGATATAACTCTTTTCTAGTTTCAATACTCTTTTCAACAAGATTTGGAAAACATTATAACTCCGACAGTTTTCTTCGAAAATAAAAAGAGGCATTTTGGAATAATTAAAAGATCTGATGAGATGTCATTGATTGAAAGAAGACTCAAACTGATCCTATTGGTTATTTCATACATTATGATGATGAGAATTGCAGGCAGGTACACTGAAAATATTTGATATAATTTCAAAATGCATTTCTTAAGCAGTATGAGAGTGTCAAAATCGATGAAGGATTCAAATAAGGAGCAATATGAAGCTTGAATCGAGCTGATGTAACATGAGAATACTCCACCTTTCACAAACTGGACTTCCTGACCTTCGAATAGAGAAGACTGCTTTTACAATGAGCCAAGAGGGTCACGAACTAATCTTTCTCGGAGGTCGTCCTTTCAAGTGGCAGAATCTCAATGCATTCACTCGCTGTTTGTACGTACCACAGGGAAATACGCTAGAGGTCTCGCTAAGCCCTAGTGTAAAACGAAAGTGGTTAAGGACAATTGATAGAGTAGCACCAGATGTTATTCATGCACATAATGTTTGGGTCGCGAGATACCTCTTAGATACAGAGTATTCCGTCATTTATGATGATCACGAATATTGGAGTAAACAAATTCTAAGTCATAGAATGCCAAATTTGATTGGAAATGCAACATATATGGTTCCAAAATTACTCGTACCTCAGTGGGAACATAGACTACTCGAAAAATATCCGACACTTACAACAACAGAGAATGCAGCAAGAGAGCATCAGAAAATATCCAGATGGGTTGGAGTAACAAGAAATATGCCTTTGAAACGACAGGTAGAGAAACTGGAATCAAATCAAGATAGAAAGGGACTGATATACACAGGTAGTGACTTCGAACAAAAACACTTCTTGCCATATAGAGATATGACTGGATTGAGAGATATTTTGGACTTTGATATCGTCACTGGAATGACACATCATGAGATGATGAAGGAACTAATGCATTATATGATTGGACTTACTCCTTGGTTGCCTCATCCTTGGCATCCATACTCCGATGCAAATAGGAATTATGAGTACTTGCATGCGGGATTACAAATTGTTGTGAACTCGATTCTAAAATCAAGCTTTAAGGATGACAAATATGTTCACGCATTTAGAGATTACACCGATATTGTTTCTGTAATCCAATCGATACAAGATGAAGATCCCGAGAAAATCAGACATCATGCAATAAAATCATACATTTGGGAAAATCAGATTGGTATCATAAAAGAAGCGTACCGCCAAGCCTAGTATTTTGACATCCACAAAGAAGTGAATATCTAGAAATTTTATCAAAAAAATGTAACTTCCACAAGAGGCTGCAAGATTACTCGGTGTTGACTGCAACTACTAAAGCCAAGCAATTTCAGGATCTTTGAACAGTAAATTATTCTGTGAATTCCAATTGATACTATTAGTTGAATTAAGAAACAATTTTAACTCCCAAAGATGCCTCTAGCTTATCGAATTTCACATAAGGGTAATTTAGGTGTCTAGTAGAATGTCGATAATTCAAAAAAGACTCAGATTAATTCTTTTACTCATTTCTTGTGTTTCAAATGTAGGTCTTTTAGTTCTAATATTCTTAACAACAACACCTTCCATAGATATCATCTTCTTCATCCAACAAGTTTACATTGATTCGGTATTATACGACATTCTTGTAATCTTATCGGGCATAATTGGATTCTTCTATTTCTTTATCTTCCCAGGATTGCCATTTCTTGTTAGTTTCGAAGACCTGAGTATCTCCCGTAATCCCAGAGATTTCTTATTAGCCACAACATTCTCAGGAATTGGTAATTATGCAATTCTTCTTGTAGGAATACTAGTAGGAATTCCATCAATTGGAATCATGAGTCCATTGATTCTTCTTTGTGTAGCTTTGTCTGTAAGAGAGATATTCAGCAATTCGAAGATTGTAATAGGTCCATCGGAAACATTCCATCTCTCTCTGAGAGATTTGAAGAAACATCTGAATTCAGCATTCTTTTTGATTTTTGGTTTCTTCTTAGTATCGCTAGTAATTCGATTTGTTATTTTCAATTCTAATATAGTAGAATACAGCGACGTTCTGATGTACCATCAGCAAATTGTAGCAATCTCATGCAATGACTATCTATTCAATACGAGTTTCACAGCAAGAGCTCCATTATTTACAGCATATTCCTATCTTTTTAGTTTCTTTACACCATCACCACTTGCAGCCATGAAGACTGTATCGTTTACATTTTCGTTAGTTCTGATAATACCAGCAATTAGTATAGTAACCACCCTTACAAAAAGCAGTAGTTCATCATTCATTTATCGGATATTCCCCATTCTCTTCATAATTTATCCTTGGACCACGATGATGGCATCAGTTGCTCTCCAAGATATTTTGCTAACATTCTATGTCATGTCTTTTGTTGCACTAATATTGTCAGAAGGAAACAAAGAAAATACAGCTTCAGCAATAGCTGCAGGTCTTGCTTTTCTGTGTAGATATTCACTTGGCATTTTGGGACTTCTAGGCTTTATTTTCTTGATTTATCGAAACCGACGAGAGGGAATAAAAGAGTACCTTGCGTTTCTCATCATTTGGGCAACAATAGTAGGTTCTTGGATTATCAGGAATCTAGTAGTCGCAGGAGTGTTATTATCTACAACTGATGAAGGCTTGTTTAGTCTCACCAACTTGATTCCAGGATTGACCAACATCATCAAGGAATTTGGAATGGATCGGCATGGAATGAATTCAGTCGCTCTATGGATACCAATCGTTGTTATCCTTGTTGGTTACATTAGTTCAGAGAATGGACGAAAAAGAATCAGACCTTTCTTATCATCTGAATACATCTTCATTTACCTGATGATAATAGCACAAATAGTTGCACTATCATTATTCGCATCCCAACAATATCGATTCATGCTATCAATCATCTGGTTTTTCCCAATCATGTGGGTGATACTAATTGACTCTTTCGATGTTCCAGGTAAATACCTACTTGTAGTTGGATGGATTTTATTCAGTTTCGCACACATATTTCATTTAACACGAATCTATTGGGTTTTTAGTGAAGGAAGATTACCAATAAATTTCGGCGGACCAACTATGGTGATAGACGCATTGCCATTGTCAATTACCAATCTAGGAGCTATAATACTGAGTTTATTATTGATTATAGGATTCTGCGCGATCATCGTGTTGATAATCAATCCAAAATCGATGAAAGATTCTCAAGAAAATTCGCAATCGATTTTGCAGCATCACTCTTGAAGAAGAATTCTTTGTCCAAGTATCGTAAATTCTTAGTTCTTGGTGGCGTAAAATGTTGGAAGAATTTAGGGTGGCATCGATTTTGGATTTTGAAAAAAACGAATCTGACACACTCCCAGAATAGAACATTGTCTATTCTTGCATTGAAAAGATTGAGATCGTCTTCGAACTTTAAGAATTTTTCATACAATTGTTTTATGTCAATCATCAGTATTGTTCCAAAGAGTGGTGATTTTATCTAAGAATAGCCCACGCAGGTTCCATTTAGTACCAACGATTACTCCCGTTTGTAATAATTCTTCTACCCAAAGAAATCTGAAATCGAGGATTGAATGAATTGGATATCATCATCTGTAAGCGCCGGATATATTGGTAGTGACAGGATTCGGTCATAGAAGAGTTCAACTTGAGATAACATCTCTTTTTCATAACCAGATTCTCTGTAGTATGGATGCCAGTAAATTGGTATGTAGTGTACTTGGCAAAAGATGCCTTTACTCTCAAGGTGTTCAAATAATCTAAGCCGGGTCTTTGCATCCTCCACTTTGATTACATAGAGATGATAGGAGTGAAATTCGTTGCTCTCCTCAGGGATTGTTTCAACTGAGTCCATCCTCGCAAAGAATTCGTTATATTGCTTTGCTATCTCTCTTCGACGCTTTATAAATTCCTCAACTCTTGATAACTGACTCATACCAAGAGCGGCCTGCATGTCAGTCATTCTATAATTAAAGCCAAGATATTGCATCTCTTGGAACCATGGCTCTGTATGTGATGTTTTGAATTCACTTTGATTTTTCGTAATTCCATGAGTACGAAGTGTTCGAAGAAGGTTATTCAATTCGTCATTATTGGTTGCTATAATTCCACCTTCTCCTGTAGTGATATGTTTCACGGGGTGAAAACTGAATATGGCAATATCAGAATATTTGCAATCACCAATCATCGAGTTTTTGTACTTTGCACCAATAGCATGACTCGCATCTTCAAGAACAAAGAGATTATACTCTTTAGCTATCTTTGAAATCTCTTCCAAATCACTGGGAAGACCCATATAGTCAACAGGAATGACTCCTATTGTCTTATTGGTGACCTTCTTGCGTACGTCTAGAGGATCTATCAATCCTCGTTTAGTAATGTCAGCAAAAACGGGACTGCCCGAATTATAGAGAATACAATTTGTAGTTGCAGCGAAGGACATAGGTGTACTAATAACTTCAGTACCTGAAGATACACCTAACGATTGAGCGGCCAGATGAAGAGCTGCAGTACCATTTGATACAGCTATTGCATATTTGGAACCTACATATTTAGCGAATGCATTCTCAAAATCACGAACTGCGGGACCTGTAGTAAGATAATCTGATTTGAGAACCTTTGATACTCGAGCGATATCATCGTCAGATATCCATTGTTTACCATACGGAATTTTCATAATATCAGCCTACAATAGATTAAGTTTTTTCAGATATTCTATTAATTTTCCTTGAGAGAGAAGATGATCTCTAGATGAATATTCTTTCATTTTGGTACTATCCATTTTTTCTCCTTCCTTTTGATAGACTGGCTGTTGAATGTCTTTATGATATCTTTCAATGAGTGATGTTATTGCAAAGATGTCATTGAATTTATAGGTCAGAGGAATTTCGAATTCATTGATTAATATCTCATGTATCTTCTCCCCCGGTCGAATACCTACTTCAACGATCTCATTATCAGCTTCCATTGTAGTCTTCAATGCTTCAATTAGATCAACTATCCTTGCAGAGGGGATGTTAGGAACAATAATCTCACCACCAATGCTGTATATCAGTGCCTTCTCGATGAGGTCGACAGCTTGATCTGCAGAAATAATAAAGCGAGTCATTTCTGGATGAGTTAATGGGATTGGTTCTCCATCTTGGATCTTCTTCTTAAAAACAGGAATAATTGATCCTGTACTTGCTAAGACATTCCCATATCTCACTGAACTTAATATGGATTTGGAGAGTCCCTTGCTATAATTCATCTCTGTGAAAATTCTCTCACCTAGTAGTTTGCAGGCACCGTAGGAATTTAGAGGAGAACATGCTTTATCAGTAGAAACAAAAAGCGATCTTGATATATTATTCTTTAGTGCTGCATTAGCAACATTCAGTGTTCCTATGACATTCGTCTTAATCGATTCGGTTACATTGTACTCCAACAAATCAATTCTTTTCAGAGCGGCTGCGTGTATGAGAATATCAACATTCTCTGATGCTCGCTCTATTCTATGGTAGTCTCTCACGTCGCCGAGGAGGTTACGAAGTCTGGGATTGTCACCAAAGAGATTGTTGAATTGGAAATGCTTCACCTCATCCCTACTAAATACTCTTAACGACTGAGGTTCGTATTTCAAGAGTCTAGCAGTAAGTGTTTTTCCCAAGTATCCAGTTCCGCCAGTAATTAAAACAACTTTGTCTTGAATTAGTTCCCAGATTTTATCGTTAATCTTATTCAAAGATAAAACACTCTCTATTGATTCACAAATCATGCCTGAGAGATGGTGTTGAAGATATGAACTTTCTTGTTTTTACAAGATTGTGAATTTAAAAAATCCTGCTAAGAAGTTAGATATTTAACAGTAAGAATTTGCTAGTGATTTGAAAATGAAGACCATCAAAATAGGAAGTAGAGTAGTCGGGGATAATAATCCAGTTTTCATTGTCGCTGAAATTTCAGCCAATCACCTTCAAAAATATGATTTAGCTATTAAGACGATTGACGCAGCATATGATGCTGGAGCAGATGCAATCAAGTTTCAAACCTATACACCAGATACAATAACCATGAATTGCTCTAACGAGTATTTCTTACTCAATGATACAATATGGGAAGGCAAAACTCTCTATCAACTATATGAAGAAGCGTATACGCCTTGGGAATGGCAACCAAAACTAAAGGAATACACAGAGAAATTGGGAATGATCTGGTTCTCATCACCTTTTGATAAGACTGCTGTTGATTTCTTAGAGAAAATCAATGTTCCAGCATACAAAGTCGCATCCTTTGAAATTACAGATATTCCCTTAATTAGATATATTGCTCAGAAAGGAAAACCGATAATCATCTCAACTGGAATAGCAGAAATATCGGATATCGAAGAAGTGCTTAAAGCTTGCAAGGAAGAAGGTAATGAAGATATCATTCTTCTAAAATGCACCTCAGCCTATCCAACTCCTTTGACAGAAGTTAATCTACGGACCATATTCGATTTATCCACTCGATTCAAGACACTTATTGGTTTATCAGATCATACTCTCACAACATCAGTGCCAGTTGCTTCCGTATCTCTTGGGGCATGCTTGATAGAGAAACACTTGATACTGAGAAGAGATCTAGGAGGACCTGATGCAGAGTTCTCTCTCGAACCTCATGAATTCAAAGCAATGGTGAAGACAATTAGAGAAGTTGAAGAAGCTCTTGGGGAAGTCAGTTATGCTCTAACTGATAAAACGAAGAGAAATAGAGAATTCTCTCGGTCGTTATTTGTTACAGAGGACATTCAAAAGGGAGAAACTCTGACTGCCAATAATGTACGATCAATAAGACCAGGTTATGGCTTACATCCCAAATTATTAACTGAGGTGCTAGGCAAGAAGGCAAAGAGAAATCTTAAACGAGGAACTCCTCTAAATTGGGATATGATTGAATAAAATGTCTTTATTCGTGTAAGATATCATTTATGAAACGAATGATATTATTGACTGATTTCTTCTTGAAGAAGATATTCGTTTCTGGAACAGCGTATTCCTCTCGATTCTTAAAATGCTTCAGAAAATCTGCAGAAGAATTGATCATTACCACATAGCCTTTCTGAGCAAGATCATCAAAGTATTCTGCACCGGAAGTATTTAGGATATATGTATAGAGACCGTGAGCAAGACCCTCATAAATAGCAGTTGATCCAATTCCGATCTGTGCGATTGATTCAGAAAATAATCGATGCAAACTCGTATCGTTTTTATCGATAACTTCAACTTTTGTGTTCACGAGCCAAGGGTAGAGATGCTTCCAAGTATCAACCTCAGCAGGATGTAATTTGTAAACTATTTTGAATTCAGGATCGAGCTTCTCACTAAGTTCGAGTGCCAATTTGGAAATCTTAGAACCTACATGACCTTGAGAAATGATGAGAATTTGTCGCTTCTTGTTGGTACCTTCGTACCTATCAAGTTCTCTTTCAATGTATGGATAACCAACACTCAAGACATCTGTCCGAGGAATTGGATAATTTACGGTGTCCTTCCAATAGTCACCCCAGACTAAAAGATAATCTGAAAATGCGTATATATGATTTTTTTCGCTGAACGAATAATTAGTATGATAATTATTAATAACGCCATGTTGAAGCTCCGCAGTAATAATATTCAACCTTTTACACGCTTCGATAAGAGTTTCCTTTCCGAGACTATTGACTAAAATGACTAATCGAGGGCGAATTCGTTTTAAAAGTTTGATATACAGAGGTAGTTTTGTTAAACGTATTTGCAGAGTAATCTTTACTATGTGTTCCAAATTCACATCAATTCCAAATCTGTCAAAAATTACTTCCCTAAGGCGTAAAAGCATTTCATGCTCGTTATTTGTCAGATGGAATCTTGTTAATTTCAGAAATGATTTCACGCGAGCAACTGTATCGACAAAATCAAAGTAACGCAGCGAAGTAGTCTTTGCAGGTTTTCTGTGTTTTAAATAATAACTCTCTTCAATTGTAACATGAGGGATATCTAAATTGTTTATGAACGTGTCTGTATATATGTCCCACCATCGCTTATCATCACCAAGAAGTCTTCTTGGATGGCTGACAATAACAAGATCTGTTTTTCTTGTGAAGAAAGGATTTCTAGCAATGTTACTAATTGATGAGAGGTAGAAACGAATACGATCTGACAAGGCATAGCTAGGAGTTATTGCACCACTATTTCCAAGTGATTTGAAATAGAGCTGAAAATAGACTCTTGTTCTAACCCGCTCCCAAAATGGTATTCCGGACACACGTTTGTGAAAGAGGTCAAATTCGTCCTCAAACTCCAAGAATTCCCTATGCAATGTTTCAGTTTCTTTCATTGAGAACTCGCCTTATGTTGACTAACGATTCAAATCCGTAATAACCAGTTAGGATTCTTTAACACCCACTTGTCATCTTTTTTCTCAAATATATCACGATTCCAGAGTTCCTCAACTCTATTCCAGAATTCCTTAGAGGTATATCCTAAGAATCCGATGAAATCGTCTAATGCAACTTGATCGAGGTTTGAATCGAATTTGTATATTAGCTCTTTTGCTTCATCGAGAGTGAGGTATCCTTCACGAACTCGCCTACTGGCAATATCAGAGGTGCGTTGGAATCCAAATTTTGGATATTTTAGCCATAGGTGTACCAAGTATGCTTGAGAATCAATCTGCTCGAAATTTTCAATGCAACCTTCTCTCTTCCATTCATGAGTGAGGTCTCTGAAACCATACATCTTAGCAACCTCAAGATTTCGTACACTACTCCAAGGATAGAAATAGCTCATGTAGATAACTTCCGGAAGAGGTTTATTTTTGTCAACTTGTATTGAACTAACTTCCTGACTTGTGAGACCATGGTCAATCCACCAATGTCTGTCTTCTTCCAGTTTATCGGACATCGCTTTAACGACAGGAGTAGCATTGTAGAAATCATCCTTTGTAGATCCATATTCATAGGATGAGTTCTCTCCAAATATAACAAAGGGTATTTCGAATTTTTGAGCAAGAAGTGTCGGAATTGTGTAAATTGCGTATTCTACGAATTTTAGAGCTTCACCAGTGGTTTCAAATGCAATTCTTGTTGCACGCCTAAACAGGTCGTGATTTATAGTATATAAATAGTGATTAAGTTTGAATGTTTCAATCATGTTTCTCAGATTATGTGATCCTGCTTTTGTGTGAGTAAAACTATCAGTCACTGTCACCAGTAATGGATGCATATCCATTTTCTTCGTTAGTATGTGAGCTAGAAAATGTGAGTCCTTACCACCACTCACAGGCAATATGCAGTCATATGAACCATCTGTTTTTCTATACTTGTCACATAGTTTCTCTAGCTGTTTCTCTCGTTTTTGCCAATCAATCTCCTTTCTTTTGTCATAATTATGACAGGCTTGGCAGATTGAATTGCTATCGAAAATTGATCCTGGTCGCGTGTCTGGCATTCCACACTTAATGCAGTGTCTCATTTCTTCGAACCTCTGAATAGTTAATTGATTGCACTTCGTAACAGATTTATACATTTCCTAACTATTAAAGCTAACAGGAAGTTTTCACAATCATTATGTATCCATGATACTAGTGAAATCCAAATGAGAACAAGAGATGATGATAATATTCAGTTTCACTATAATTCATTTTAGAAATGATGGGAGTTAGAAAGGTGAAAAAGACAAAGCAAGAAGAGTTTTGGATTGGCGAATTTGGTAATGAATACACTAAGAGGAATGCTGGAGAGTGGGATGAGTTTTACAGAAAACAGTGGGGAGTAACTCGAACTCAGCTTAACGAAGAATTTCTATCATTCTTAGAGAAAGATGTATCTATAATAGAAGTGGGATGTAATAGAGGAAATCAACTCCAGATTCTTCAACAACAAGGTTATTCAAACTTGTGGGGAATCGAAATTAACCGGAAAGCACTTCAACTTGCAAGACTGAATACAAGTTTTAATCTCGTAGAAGGATCAGGATTTGATATCCCATTTAAGGATAATTTCTTTGATCTAGTTTTTACCAGCGGCGTTTTAATTCATATTTCGCCTGATGATTTGCCAAGAATAATTAATGAGATGTACCGCGTTTCAAAACGGTATATATGGGGATTCGAATATTTTTCAGAAGAGTGTGAAGAAATCGAGTACCGTGGACATAAAAACTATTTATGGAAGAACAACTTTGTGAAGATATTCCAAAAGCTACATCATGATCTGATAATTGTTAAAGAGAAGAAGGTCAAATACCTTGAGAATGATAATATTGATCAGATGTACTTGTTAGAAAGGACTTCAAGATGAAAACAGCATGCATAATTCAAGCGAGAGTGGGATCGACTCGATTACCGAAAAAAATCTTGCTCAAAGTGCAAGATAAGGAACTACTTATTCATGTAGTGGAAAGAGTACTTAATGCAAAAAAAATTGACCAAGTAATTATTGCCACCACAACAAAACCTGGAGATGACCTCGTTGTGAAACTTATTGAGAAGTATAGCAATAATAGGGTCATGGTATTTCGAGGATCCGAAGAGGATGTCTTAGACAGATACTATCGTGCTGCAGAGAATAGTAATTCAGATATTATAGTCCGAATTACGAGTGATTGCCCACTCATTGATTGGGAACTAATCGATCTCATGGTTTCTAAATTCGTTGACGGACACTACGATTATGTATCTAATGTTTTAACGAAACGAACATTTCCTCGTGGTTTAGACGTTGAAGTACTGTCATTTGGTGCCTTGAAAAGGATGTGGGAATCTTGTACTCTGGAAAAACATAGAGAGCATGTAACATCATACATTCGAGAGAATCCATCATTGTTCAAGACTTTAAATATCGAACAAGAGAGGGATTTATCAGGCTTGAGGTGGACTGTTGATGAAGAGGATGATTTGAAGCTAGTCAGGATAATTTACAATGAGTTGGTGCGTAAGAATTCAAATTTCAAAACTGAAGATGTACTAGAGCTAATCAAACAGAAACCTGAACTTGCTACGATGAATGCACATATTCAACAAAAGAAAAATGTACTAAGTGAGGCTAATTGAAAATACGAGTTAGAACTGCAACAGAAGATGATTGCAAGTTTCTTTTTGATTTGAGAAATCATCCAACTGTGAGGAATGCATCCTTCAATACAGAAGAAATCTCGTTTTCACACCATCAAGACTGGTTCGGAAAGAAGATCAATGATCCGAATACGACCATCTTTATAGGACTTGACGAATCAAATAAAAAAATCGGGATGGTTCGTTTCCAGAAAGAGGATGACATCGCATCTGTAAGCATTGCTATCTTGCCTGATTGCCACCATCAGGGATATGGCACATCAATCCTAAAAGTAACTTGTTCACTATTTCTCGCTTCAGAGAAGCGTGTCAATGAAGTTATTGCAGAGATAAAGAATACAAATACTCCATCACTGAAAATGTTTAGTAAAGTTGGTTTTGTTCAAACCGCATCTAAGAATGAGAATGTGAACATGCGGTTATACAGACATCTTGATTCCTATAAGATAGGTGTAAAGATATTTACAACTAATAAAGAATCATTCAGGAAGTTGCGAGAATTTTATGAGAAAGGAATAATAGATTACATTGAACTTTATATTGTGCCAGAGGTTGTTGACAAGGACTCTTTAAGCGTTCTAAGAGATCTTCCAATTATTTTGCATGCACCTAATATCAATCATGGTTTCAATTTACGGAATAAAGATAGAATCTTTGTTAATTCTATTAACACAATTAAAGATATTTCATATTATCTAGAGGTACGTACAATAATCTTCCATCCGGGGCTTGAAAGTGGAATAAATGATATCAATGTGATCAAGGAAACATTAATGGAATTAAAACGGGATTATGATATTATTCTTGAAAACATGCCAAAGAAGCCCATTCGAGGACAGAAGAATATCATTGCATCGAATTACGATGAATTTCGAGAAATAATTACCGATATAGAACTCAAGGCATGCATCGACATTGGACACACAATTTGTAGTGCCAATTATCACAAGAAGAATCCATTAGAGTATCTACAGAAGTTTATCAACCTTCATCCATTTATGTTCCATATCGGGGACGGAGATTTCTCAGGCCAAGTGGATATTCATGAGTCACTCTTAGAAGGAGATTTTCCATTAATTGAGATTCTATCTATAATACCTCCAAATTCGCGAATAACCCTTGAAACACCAAAATCAGATTTTACTCTTCTAAGTGAAGACTTATTGAATTTGCAGATATTGAAGAATCTAATCCGTGCTTCACAGCATTAATGGATTCTGAACTTTCAGAAACCATATCTGAATTTCATTTATATTGATTAAAGCGAATGTCAACAATGGTTGTGAAAAATCATGGTTGATGATGCATGGATTCCATGTGTATTTGAAGTGAGTTCTCCTCAAGGGAGAGTACATATGGCAGGACCTCTGATTAGCAACATTGATAGTACAGATTACCAGATGATGTTTCGTCTTCCAGTACCGGCAATAAAGGGTAACATGAGATTACATATTGATGGATGTAGGATCGGAGTTTTTGGAGCCGATCCAGCCAATTGCATATCCCAGTTATCAATCAACGGAATGACATATCAAGCTATGAAGGTCATGTTTGAAACAAAAGAACCAATTAATACAAAAACTCTAAAGTCATATTCTATGCCACCTCATGATGCTAGTAATTATGAGGCTGTATTGGTACGTATATGGTGTTCAGTTTCAGAGGCAAGCAAATTACACATCAGCAGTGTTTCATTGCATTGTTATTATGCATGAATTCTTTGCAGGTTGAAGATGGATGATATTACTTCCATCATTTTTTATGGTGGTGACTGTAAGGTCGATGTATGTTTCCAGAATGCATGAAGTCTACGATTAATCTTTATACCTTGAAAGATTCAAACAAAAAATGGGCCGACGAGATATATTAATGAGGAAATCAGACCTCTCGAAGCTATAGCAGATAATTGCTGAATTTCTGATGAAAACGTGATCTGAGATTGTGGACTGCAAAATCAAATGATATTAGTACATTGTTTGAAGTAGCATAGATTATATGTAGTTCTGAAGAACTTCAACGAATGACATTCGAGGGATAGCTGATAGTGACAAAAACCAAGTGGATAATGAAGCAGTACTGGCGTGTTGGCACGATCAGAGTGCTTCTTGCGCTTGCACTTGGTATGTTTGTGTTAGGAAAGAAGTACTACGAGTATGTTCCATATCTTGCGGATCTCGGATTAATTGGAGCTTTGATACTGGGAACATCTCTTATCTTGTTATTCCTTGGTATTGGTTGGGCTTATGATGAAAAAGGAAAATTCTGGAGCCCAAAAATGCAAGCAAATGCTGAAAGGAATCCATATCAGTATGTATCCAATTACAAGACTTATGCTTTTGACTATCCAACATATTATGCAGTCTTTGCCACACTTAGAAAGACCTTTGAAAAACAAAATCTAGACACCGAAGCAATTGAATCTCTTTCTCAGTATCTTGGAGAATGGTTTGAAAGGAAAGAAACCAGATCAGATATTTTCGGAGCCTTACCAGCATCAACTGAGATCTCAAATAAGTACTCATTTGTTAGAGATGCACAAGAGCTTAAGAGAAAAATACCAATCAGATCTCGTATCAAATTAAGTTTTGAAACAGAGATGTTGCGACTCAACTATATTCAAGCTTTAACGGGTTTAGTTCAGGATGTCTTGGTTTTTGGTGCTCTATATGTGACTTTACTGTTCCCGGATGTGGCTTCAGATGGACTAGTACCGTTAAATTACCTATTTTTGGGAATTCTATATTTATCAATGCCACTCTTTTTCATTCTCACAGCAGCAGGATGGTACTATGACAAGAAGCTTAGAGTCTGGTCTGCAGATTATGTTGTTAACTTTGAACGAAATCCATTCCAATATGTACCAGATCCGAGGAATGGAATAATTGAGATTCCATATTTTCTTGTACTTTTCAAGGCGTTGAATGAAGTGTTTGGTCACTTGAATCTCGACCAGAGTAAATTGACCAATATGATCCAATTTCTTGAGAAGTACATTACACTTACTTCATCAGTTGACCAACATATGGAGGATGCAAGAGTCTTAAGAAAAGAGTTTGATGTAGTCTTCTAAGGAGTGATGAAAAATGGGTGTAAAAAAATGGTTAATGAAGCAACAATGGCGAATTACACAAATCAGGGGAATATGGGGACTATTCTATGGGATATTGCTACTAGCAATTTCGTATTATGGATATATTCCGCTTTTCGCAGATATGGGTTCGTTGGGACCTTTTGCGTTTTCAGGAACACTCCTAGTTTTATTCCTTATTCTAGGTTATCTTTATGATAGAGTTTTCATTATGTGGGCTCCATCACAGGAAGTCAATATGGAAAGAAATCCATACATGTATGTCCCATCACCCAAAGATCATGTCTTCTGGTTGCCAGTTTATTCCGTATTGCTAAATTCTGTAGAAGAACTAGCACGGCATTATAATGTTGATACACAAGAGATTGAAGATGCAAAGGCTTACTTTGCAGAAATTCAAAAAATGAGACCAGAGATCAAACAGGATATTGACAAAGCAGCTAACATGAGAGAGCAGTTTATAGCTGGGCATGAATTCAGAGACATACTCAATCAGGATCTCGATGATGAAATTTAGTTAAATATGGTTGGTCAATATTGAAAATGGATATAAAAATCATAGATACGCACTGTCATATCGAACAAGATGAATTTGATGAAGATAGAGCTTCAGTCATAGAAAGGGCTAGCAGAAATGGAATCATTATCATAAGTTCAGCCATAACAGAAGAAACATGGGATAAACTCATTATAATTTCTAGAGAGTATAATACGGTCTACCCATCAATTGGATTGGATCCCATCTGTGTGGATAAGACATTATCTTGTTTAGAAAAGATGGATCAGTATCGTACTGAGATTGTATCCATTGGTGAAGTCGGACTCGATTATTATCGTGAGCGTAATCATACTCAGCGTGATAAGCAAGAGGAAGTCTTTAAGAATTTCATATCTCTGGCAAATGATTTGGAATTACCAATCCAAGTTCACTCACGTTCTGCAGGAAAAGCTGCAATTGGTGTACTGCAATCCAGTGATGCTGTTTTGGTGCAAATGCATGCCTTTGATGGAAAGGCAAGTCTGGCAAGAATGGCATCGAGAGAATTGGGATACTATTTCTCAATTCCAACATCAGTAGTACGTTCACCTCAAAAGCAAAAGCTAGTAAAAGCAGTTGAAATCGAACATCTGCTGTTAGAAACTGACAGCCCAGCGCTTAGCGCAGAACGAGGTTTTCGAAATGAACCAAGTAATGTATGCATAGCACTTGAAGCAGTTGCTGATATTTTGCATCGCGATTATGAAGAGATGAGGGAAATCACTCTAGAAAACTCACTAAGACTCTATAGAAGAATGAAGAGATAGAAAAGCAAAAAAAATAAGATGAAACGATATGCATACTAGACTAGGAGTTTCGATGAGTAACATAATCGTTAAATCACGATTGACCAGTGACGTTTTCAAGAGGATACTATCGCATGTTGATACTAGTTGCTTTGAGCATTTCTCTTCTCATATGGTTATTTGTTGGACTGTCTCTAAAGAAGCAATACAGGTATGCAACTGCTATCTTTGATATGCTACCAGTCTACCCAATCTTAATCATAGCTACATTGATTATTTCAAGTGTTGTTGCTTATGTTGAATTAAGCATCCCTGAAGCTTTACTAATTATTCTAGGCTCTGGAATAATGACTTTGGTTTTATTATATTATTTGACAGACTGGATTGGAGACTACAGGATGACAAACTACAAGACTTTCCTAAACAGTCTGAAATCACCACAATTTGAAATTCGAGTAATTGATGATTACATTACAGGCAGTCTTAGTAAGAATAAGGTGAATGTTTTCATTCGTCATGATGTTGACATCTCTTTAAAGAGAACACTGAAAATGGCGGAAGTCGAGAGGAGACTTGGAATACATTCCACGTATTTGTTTAGAATGTATGCTGAAAGATACTCGTTTGAAAAAGCTGTTCCAATAATTAAAAAATTATCAGAGTATGGCTTTGATATAGGTTTGCATTATGAAACATTAAATCAGACACAAGGAAATGTCGATGAAGCAATCCAATTATTTGAAGAGAACTTGATGGATTTTCGGAAACTTGTTCCAGTTAAAGCGGTAGCTGCTCATGGACAAAGAGGTTATAAAAATCGAGGTATTTGGAAATCTATAGACAAAGATAGACTTCAGCTAAAGTCTCTCTACGATATGAATCCAGACAGGTATTTATCTGATGCAGGCGGAAAACGACTAAGAAATAAAGGTGAAAAAATCCTCTTTGGGAGAGTATATGAAGCTAAAGCTGGAGAGGTTGTACAGATTCTAATTCATCCAGATTGGTGGTTCTAGAGCAACGAGATTGGTGAGTAGTATGCAAATCCAGAGAATCATGAATATTGTAAGGAAAATGATTCGAAACAAAAAGTACAGAAACCACATTATAAGAAGATTAGCGCAAGAATCTCAACGAGCAACAAAACCACCTACTTCAGCTAAGGTAACTGAAGAAGACAGTGCATTCCTCTCGAAACAAAGAATTGGTTTTGTTGGCGGCTGCGAATTGTCTTTCATTAAAGAGTTTCAGGAAGCCAACGGTGCTCAATGTTATCACACCTTTGATCATAATGAACCATCAAATCCATTTCTGGCATTTAATGATGAAAAACTTGGATTATACTCATTTAAACCAAATATTGTTGTTGTAAGTGATGTGCAGGATATTCGGAACTACATTTTCGATATCCAACATGGTGCTACGGATTTTGCAAAACAAGAAATGCAACTTAAAGAAGCACATGATAGAATGATGAGTGGCATTAAACGTGCCAGAGAAAAACTCTCCACTGTATTCATCATCATGAACTATCCACTTGCAATTCGACCAGCTCATGGGAGATTTGACTACAAACATTTGGATAACGCATACAGTCTTCGTGAATTTCTCAAGCGTCTTGACCTGTTATATTTCAAGATGAGTAAAGAAGAGGAGGACATTTACTTACTCTCAATAGATGAGGCATTTCTCTCAGCAGGAGTAGGTCATCAAATCAGAGAAAGTGATGCGGATGGCATCTATGAGCATCTCACGAGAGATGGAGCAGTTATTGTAGCGAAAGATTTGATTCAGCATCTCAAAGTCATTACTGGTTATGGTAGAAGGATAAAGTGTGCAGTAATCGATTTAGACAACACATTATGGGACGGCATTCTACGAGATGATGGAGTAGAAGGAATCAATCTTCATCACAATCGATTGAAAGCTCTGGAATTGCTAACTAAACGGGGAATCATTCTTGCAATTGCAAGTAAGAATGATAGTACATTAGTGAATTTGATAGATCAGATTCTTGGCGATAAATCGAAATTGTTTGCCATTAAGAAGGTCAACTGGAACGATAAGGTGCAGAATCTCCAAGAGATCGCTCAAGAACTCAATATAGGAATTGATTCTCTTGCATTCTTCGACGATAATCCGTATGAACGAGACCAAATTAAGGCATTTCTCCCAGAAGTTCTTGTGCTTCCAGACACAGAGATACTTCATGCATTGAATAGAGTTGAATTCGAGCCTGTTGGAAAACTAACAGAAGAGAGTTCAAAGAGAGCGATGATGTATGCACAACAAGCAATGCGTGAGAGTGTCGAGAAGATGTACTTCGATAAAGAATCATTCTTACGTGCTTGTGAAATGAAAATTTGGATGAGAGAAGCCAAACCAGAGAATCTAGGACGTGTGACTGAACTCATACTGCGGACTAATCAATTGAATGCAACGGCTGCAAGATATACCAATGAAGAGATTTTGGAATTTTATCGCTCTAATGATTATAAGATCTACACTGTTAACCTTGATGATAAGTATGGTGAGTATGGTCTAATTGGAGTTACTCTAGTGCATAAAGAGGATAGTCAATGGACAATGGATGTTTTGACATTTTCATGCCGTGCAATGGGCAAGACTGTTGAACAAACATTCCTCACATATTTAATGAATGAAGCCAAGAGACAAGGTGCTACCAAACTCGTTGGAAAATATATTAGAACTGACAGAAACGAAGCCGTTGAGAAAATCTTCGAAGAGGCGGAATTTGCAAAATCAATAGGTGAAAATGAGATGGTATTTTGGACCTACGATTTTGGTGAGCGAGGAGTTCCAAAATATCCAGATTGGTTTGAAATTAAGAATTAATGACCATTCTCAATATTGAGGTTAATTGATACAATTCATAAGCACACTGAGATTTTAGTTCATGCTGACCCAAGATGATTGAAAATATCGAGGAAACTCTGAAACGAATAGTCGAAACCACTACAAGAAAAGCGGCAATTGAGGAATGGCAAGAGGCTTCAGAAAAACAGGACGCTCCACTGTATAACTATCGATTAGATCATGTTGAAGAAGTAGTCAATCTTGCCAAGTATATTGCTAAAGATACAGGCGCTAATATGGAAGTAATCATTTTATCAGCATGGCTCCACGACCTTGCAAAACCAGGAGTGAAAAGCATTTCGACGAAGAATCATGGAGTTTTGAGCGCAGAACTAGCAGCGGATGTCCTTTCAAGAGAAGGAGTTGATCCGGATATTATATACCAAGTATCTGATGTCATTCAAAAACATGTGGGATTAACAATTAAAGAACCGCTTGAACCAATTGAAGCGCAAGTTCTTTGGGAAGCAGACAAAATCCTAAAACTCGGGGTAATTGGCTTATTCCAGCAAATTCTGAATGGAGTTGGACTTTTCCCTGGTGAGAATCTATGCAATATAGCAGATAGACTTAGAAACTTTTTACCCTTGGCTGAGAAGATTGTAGCTTGTATTAATACGGAACAGGGAGAAAGGATTGCCAGAGAGCGTCTCCAGAACTTGTATTCAATATCTGAAATGCTGGACTCTGAATTGCATATTGAAAAATGAAGTGATAACTTATGGAACCAAAAATCAATTCGGTAGGTATACTTGCTATTGGAAATGAAGTACTAGATGGTCTCGTTCTTGATACAAACTCAAATTGGATGGAATTGCAACTTATTGCTTTAGGACTGCAGATGAAGCGACTTGTTTCAGTCAGAGATGAGATTGAGGAAATTGGAAAAGCCCTCGATTTTCTAATGGATTCATGTGACGTCATTATCACTTCAGGAGGGCTTGGACCGACACACGATGATATGACATTGAGAGCAATAGCTCTCCATTTGAATCGAAGTGTTTCTGAAGATCCTAATGCATTGGCTATTGTTCAACGTCAATACAAGACGCTGTACGAGAGAGGAATTGTGCAGTCTCCAGATATGACAGAGGCACGGAAGAAAATGGCCATAATACCAGAGGGCAGTGTTCCTTTGGATAACAGAGTAGGAGGAGCCCCTGGAATCAGACTCAATGAGGGACAGAAAACAATTTTTTCTCTACCCGGTGTTCCTTCAGAATTGAAGTTCATTTTTGAAGATTCAGTGATTCCATGGTTGAGCAAACGTGTGAAAAGGAAATTTCACGAACAGATAGTCGAATTTGGAATGCATGATGAATCAGTTTTTGCACCTGCAATTGATATAGTTATGAAGAAATATCCAGGAGTGTACATTAAGTCAATGCCTAAGACATATGGGACATCGAAGTCGCTGAGAGTATGGGTTTCTGCCGCAGGGAATGACAAGAAAGACCTTATTCATTTGGTTAAGAATGCCATCAAAAGTCTTGAAGAAACAGCCGGACTCTCATCAAGAATTGTCGAAAATCACTAATAGCATGGCCGATAGATATATTCACTCGTTTTTCATCCAACAATAAATGGAGAATGCTATCTTGCAGGTAGAATTTACTATTGTCTTGGAAGACATCATTGTCTTTTTCATCGCAATCATTTATGCTGTAATTATCCTAACAATAGGAGATGTTGCTAGAAGAAAGTTAAAGCTGAACCCTGACTTCACCCGGAAGATAGTCCATCTCTTTGCAGGTGCTGCAATCTGGACACTTCCCTATTTTCCACATCCATGGGTTGCTACATTTGTTGCATTGACTTTCGTTGTGATGTTAGGATTAGCAAACTCAGAGAGGTTTGGTAGATTCTTTGCGGCCATGGCAAGACCTGAAGATTTAGAGCATGGAAGTGTCAGAGGACCTTTCTGGTATTCGGTTTCAATTACCATCTTGACGGCGTTATTCACATTCACTGGAAACGAGATGCTGTACTTTATTCCCGCAGCTTCAATTCACATCATGATGTTTGGCGACGGAATGAGTGCACCAATTGGTATGCGATATGGAAAGAACCACACCAAGGTGATATTTGGGTCAAATAGAAGTATTCAAGGATGTATTGGTTTGTTCGTTTTCGGTTTCATAGGAGCAATGATAGCTTTCTGGTGGTTTGGAATCTTCAGTGTTACCATTTTCACACCAGGAATAGGGTATGTCAATATGGTTATTCTTGCTCTGATTGGTGCGCTTACTGCAACTTTAGTTGAACTTGTAAGTCCAAAAGGTACAGACAATGTAACATTACCAATGATATCCTGTGTCGTGATGTTCTTGGTTGCAATGCAGATGGGTCTAATTCCCATCTAAACAAGACTATCTATCAACAACTAATCGGTAGAAGTAAGTCTTACCAGAGGTCTTACTATTCCGTTCGATGCGTAGAACCTGGCCTGGACGAGCTCCAAGAACTCGGACTGCAGGATCATTAGAATAGATACGAGGTAACTGTGTTTTCTTTATCTTGTAATGGCTTGTTACCAGCTCTACCTCTCCAGATTCAACAATAACATGTGAAGGAACAAGCTCGTGATCAAATAAATCAAATGATGAATAATTTCCTTCAACAAGCTCTACTTTTGACATCTTTGCATACTTTGCCGCCGCAGGTGTAGACCTATTTCCTCCAACAAGCATTCCTCGTTGCGCTTCAACCTCTTCCATTTCTTTCATTAGGTCTCTAACAAGAGCAACGCCAACAACATGGTCCTCTTTTAATATCCAAATTACATACTTGACCATGGATTCTCCAACTAGGTGCTCTGGATGCATAACATATCGATCATCATATTCCCATAGCTCATGCGTGCTGAATCCACGAAGTGCAAGAAGGGCACGCGTCTTCTCGACAATTGTCGGAAAATTAGACAATATTCAAAACCCCATAACGAATAGGGGATTCGAAGGATTTGATATAAGTATTATTGAATAACAGAAAAAATTAACCGCCGCTTCCTCTGACGACTAATCGGTAGTAATAGGATTTACCGGAAACTATGCTCTCTCTCTCGATTCGTAAAACTTGTCCTGGTAAGGCACCTAATACACGTGCCGCAGGATCATCAGTACCAATCGTTGGAAGTTGATTTTTAGAGATTTTATAGTGAGTGAGAACCATCTGAACCTCCTCATCAGAGGCTATCCAATGCTTGGGAACCAATTCATGTTCAAAAAGGTCAAAGGATGCATACCCACCTTCAACAAGTTCAACCTTCGCGACTTGAGCATGTTTGCTAGCTGCAGGTGTGAATCTAACTCCACCAACTAGCATGCCACGTTGTGCATCAGTCTCCTCCATTTCTTGGGCAAGATCTTTCACAAGCGCTATACCAACAACGCGGGGTTCTTTTAATATCCAGACAACATATTTCTTGATGGCACCATTGTCTTCCTTCGTAGGATACATAACGTACCTATCTTCATACTCAAGAAGTTCTGTTGTCTTGAATGCACGTAGGTTCAAGAGACCTCTTGTTTTAATTACAGCAGTTGGCATTTCGAACATGGAATGTACCCCTAAACTTGGCTTCGCCTCTTTTATATGAATATAAACATTATCAAGTGTTCAGACATAGGCATTAAAGCTTCTAATCATCTTCATATAGTCTCATAGGTTGCCCGCAGCAAACCAGAGTGCCTGCGCCCGATTTCTTGACCTCAATGACTTGTTGACATATATCACAAACGTAAATTCCGCCTTCTTTTGCCATGAATCATCCATCCATTTAGACGTAAAATTTAGTCTATATTGTAGCGTTTTATTGTTTTCTGAATGTAAAAAGCCCTCGAAATGCTAATGTATTTCCCAGAAATGCATAATAATAGAAGCACGAAGGATACAAATACTCTAATAACGCAGATGCATTATAACGGTATGAGGCGATACGCGTGGCCGGACTGACAAAAGGTATGATTGCCGATGTTCATAAAAAGAGGCAAATAAGTCTCCCAGAAGATTTCTTCAACAATTCGGCACTAGACGGCATGAAGGCCGCTATGGTGATATATTTTGAGAGATCAGGTGAGATTCGCCTTATTCCTATGATGAAGGAAGGCGGAGCTCGAGTACGACTTGAAGTGGAAAAGGTAAATCCTGCATTGATGCAAACAATGACGCAACTATTCAAACACCACGATTTAAAAGTTCTCTTTACAACAGGATTCTGCTTTGAAGAAAATCGATGCATCTATGAAGTATATTTCTCAGCAGATGATATCAGAAAGAAGGAGCCTGAAATAAGAAGAACTATTGATAGCATTCCAGGGCTATATGAGAGTGAATTTGAGATTTTAGAAATTGGACAAGAATGGTAAATCCAAGTTTTCACTATAGCAACGTTCAATATGAGATAGTTACTTAGAGATTTGAAAAGCTACGTTCTCCTTGACATCAATTTCAACGATTTCCAGATTTACCTTCAGAAGAGATTCCAGATATCCCTTAATGAAAGGTGCAGGATAAAATGGGCTCTCAATGACAATAAGTCCGGATTTCTTATAATCTATTGAACCCCATCCATTTTCTTGGAGGAGTTTGAGTATAAGAGGGCGATTCTTGGAATCAATTGGATTCACACCGTGAAACAATCTCACGACATCTGAAACTGGTGATTGGCTTCCTGCTGTTTTTCCCAGCTCGTATTGATCATTTGGAGTAAGTTGAGAAAAGAATAATGAAGAAACAGATTCTGATTCCAATATAGATCTCGATGTATTTACGTAAATACCACGTTCATTCCATTTGTGTACTGTGAAATCTAGGAACCACCGAACGGCATCCTCAATGAGTTGCGCACGTGACCGACCTATTCGCTCCTTTACTAATTCGTCAATTTTATCTACAATGTTCGTACTCATGGTGACACTGATTATTTTCTTCTTATCTGAATCGTCCGACAGTGTAATTTCCTCCTGCGAAGTGACGTACTTTCCATTAATCATATCAAATAGACACTATTCGAGTCTACTTGGAATCATTAGTATACATGTATACCTACTATTTGAACTCTTTGGGGTATACGTATTATGAGTAGTATGGACATTGAATATTCAATCAGAGAAAGTTTCTTTTCTTCAAATGTGCTGAATATTTCGATAATCAATGACTTATTGTGAATTATGGCTTGAATCAGAAGTGGGAACAGCTTCATTTCGAGTCGCATTGTTGACTCCTGATGAGTTTGAATTGCCAGATGGCTTTGTCCTAAGCGATACGCAGATAGATCTTGAAAAAAAGCTGTATGTTTCAGACTGGTATGAAGGGATTATTGCTGCAAAGAGAGCTATAGATATTGCAGCAAAATTCTATTCCGACAGGGATCTGAAGTTTTTATATTTTAGAGAGATTCGAAAACCTGCTGGAAATTAAAAAGAACAGAGAGAGGGGATTATCCCCTCTATCGTTTATTGATTAAGACCAAGGAACCAGTCCTACTAGACTAGGCGCAAATATGATGATCACTCCAATAGCAATCGCTGCTAATCCGACAATTACGCTGACAGGAGTTGATGAAAAGACTTTACCAATTAGCTCGATTAATTTCAAGATTAATCCACTAATTACATAGACAATGACGAAAATGACAGCCCCTATAATCAACAAGCCCTTGCCAGATATCAGGAAGTTGATGACATCAGCAATATATGTGACACTCATCAATGTTGTGTTGTTTGTTAATGGCTGAACAAACCCATACATTGTTGCCACTCCAAAGACAGCTATTGCTAGTGAAAATATTAGAGCAAGTGGAAACTTGGATAGCACTCTCATGACCAATGAAAAGCCCATCAGAATAAGTATTCCTGCAACAATTACTGCACTAGGTTGCACAGTCCATACGACATATCCTACAAAAATATCTAGGATACCTACAAAGAAACCAATGAATGTACCAATGTGTACTAATCCATCAAATATTGTACCAAGCAATGGGATTGGATCTGTAATGTTTTCTAATAGCCAGATTGCTAGAAGGCCACCCGAAAGTATGAGTACCCAAGCTAAAATCCAATCATTTTGGAAGTATAGCATGATATCTCCGAGCGTCCAGTCGAAAAATGGTATTTGAAGCATGATAACACCTCAACCTAACTAGTAAGTGACTTGGCACAGCTACAAATAAACTATGCTACACTAGACTTAATCCCAATAAATTAGAAGATAATGCAAATGCAATCCAAAAGAGGAGAGTACAAATGAGTGCAACAACAATAGGTCTATCGCCATTCACCATTCGCGTATTCTGATAACCCATTGACAATGTTATTATTCCGAGAGTAGTTAAGAGCGGAAAAATATCTGACGTTGAAATCACACCAGAAATAAATTCGGGCCCCTGTGTGAGAAGAGAACCAATGTATAAGAATGGAGCAAGAGATGCTAGCAATCCAAGCACAGCAGCACTCGTAATTGTAAGAAGATATACTTTCATCCTTTGAGCTGCGATGATTGAGTCACGTTCTTTTGCAACTGCTAGTCGTTTAACCAGGCGAGTGGCAATTCTTGATATTCTATCACCAGCATTGAATGCAGAGGTCTCACACATTAGAGATATCATCTGTATCATCTGCGACACTCTTTGCCCAAGAGCAGACTTGGAAGCTCGGTCTAAAGCTTCAGAAACACTTAGCCCTTCGCGGTGCATTGCATCGTTTGCTATTGCGATGAGGGATTGTATTCTAGGCTCCAGTTCATCATAGACAGAAAAGAGAGCGACTTCTAGAGTGTCACCAGCACTTAATCGTTGTCCTATCAGAATCATAAAATTGAGGAATTCATCGTACTCTGTTACAATCTCCTTCTGAGTAGGAGGAATTCCAGAATCTTCTTTTGGACGGTCAAAGTAGGCCGAGAATTGGCGAGAGAACCGACTTCGAAGAAGTGCATTAAGTGCGATGAAGACTGGAATAATCAATAATACAGCCATGTTTGTTGCGTATCCGGCAAGAGAGATAGCAAGAGTGAACATTATAGGTGCATAAGTAACTAAAGCTGCTACGATTAAGAGTCTACTTTCAAGTTCAAGATTCTTTTGTCTGAGAGCAAGATCGGCTTCAAATGATTCTCCAGAGAGTTTGTCAAGAAGATCAGTCTTCTTCTCAAGAGAGGAAATTATCGCAATGAAGTATCTTCGAATGTCATCAGAGGGTTGGTTCTTAGCAAAATCCATTATACATGTTTCAGGGGGAGTACCATCAGCAATCTGATCTAACATTTGATTGAAGGCTTTTGATAGATATGGATGATTAGATTGAGCGACCATCTCAATAGCATCAAAAATTGTTCCACCAGTTTGAAAAACAAGGACAAATTGCTCATAGACAAGATCAGCCTCTTCAGACAACCCAAGCTTGTAGCTATTCATGAGAGATACTGGATACGAGATAACAATATAGTATGTGATGACCGACGCCATTATTGAAATCGGGATCATAATTATGAGATTGACTTCAAGAAATGAAAAAATGAGAACAGAACAAAGAAGTATTAGTATTGATGTGAGATACGAAGCAGCGACAACACCTTGGGTTGATAATTTCATTAGAGGAGCAAGAAACTTCACTGCTCGTGCTAAGTCAATGTCATCAGTCCTTCGACTCAAATTCGAGAACGGAGGAATTCTTGAACTGACTTTGCACAATCTCTCGTATAACACTGTTAGAATCCTCTATAATCAAACACAATTATGACTCTCTTAAATTCCTCGATTAAAAAAGAGGAATTGTTCCTCGAATATTTCCAATCAAATCCGAGGAACTTCAAATGCTCTATCTTCGTCTACGAATTAACCAGATTACGGCAATTACTCCTACAACAATTAGTAGGAGTGCTACTACGCCGCCACCATCCCCATCAGCCACGATGGTCGTTGCGAGGTTTGTATATGCCACATAGACGGGATCTTGTTGAACACGTAGTCCGTTCCATTCTGGGAATGTGACTGCATACCACCAATCACTATTCACAAAGGCAGTCCCATTCAGTGCTCCTCGAGTCATATCACCTATTGAGGAATATACTCCTCTGACACCTTCTGAGAGACCATAGGCCATGTGTGCAAAGATGAAAGCAGAGAGAGGAAGTTGCCAAGCTACCAGTATCAGATCACTCAATCTGGCACCAAGCAGACAGTTGATCGCAGTTTCATCATCTGACACTACATCCCAAGGATCAGTGGTTTCATTGATCAGTGAATATTGCCTGCCTAAGCCTATATCAAAAGCGCGTTCACTTTCTCCAACGATTATGCTAATGTTATCACTCATTGGTGTTGTACTTGTAGGAGCTGTAAGTGTGTTTCCATCTGATGCTCGAGTTACTCGGTACTGCGAAGTGAAGATTGAGAGATAGTGTACAGCTGATATCTTCATCGAGTCAATGATAATGTCTGATGGATTAACAGGTACGCCAAAGGGATAATTCATCTTGTGTACCTGTCCAATTGTGTAGAGACTCTCAGCTTGAACTGAACCATCATCATGAATAATAATATCATATTGAATTGTTAGTTCACTGAGTAAAACAGTCATTACTGGAGTTGCAAGTGTAACCCAGAACCAGAACGGAGTGTTTGCATCAACAATCCTACAAGTTAGATTGTAGTAGCTCATTCCAAATCGATAATGATTCTTACTGACATTCGTTGCAGGAATTGGTACGACATGAGGTTCAACACCAAAGGTCGTATTATCGTTGAAGGGTACAACATACCATGCAGTGTCATGGCCCATATCTGGAAGATTGTTACTTCCGTAAGATTCGTTGTGGCATAAGAGGAAGGCAAATATTGCGCCAATGAAGACCTCTCTATTCTCTGGTGTTTTATAGTGCATACCAAATAACTGGTAGGGCAAAATTAACCTCTGACCAGTTGACATGTTCGCATTATTAAAAGCAATTAAAAATGCCTGAAATTCATCTACATGAACATATGACGCTGTGAAGCTTGCTGTCCCATTATCATTTTCGATGATGATACTATCGTTTGTCCAATAATCTTCTTCGAAAGTATAACCAAAGATAGCCGCTTCATCGCCTGCTGCCCATGCGTTTGCTAAAGGCATTGATGCGAAAGGCATGACTAATAAAATCAAGATCCAAAGGGTCATCAATTTTATTCTATATTCATGCATAACTAATTCGCCTTAGTTTAATACTTATTAAAGTATTAAAAGCAAATGTATGATAGATACATTCAAGATACTAGATAAAATCGCTAAGCTTCGTCTGACTTCTATAGTCATTGTATAATTGACTTTTCATCAACCATCTGTCAAGAGGATTACGTAAATGTTTTCCAATCTCTGCCAAAGCTTCTTCCATACTCTGGAATTTCTTTGAACCTGAAAATAGAGCACGTTTTGCAATTTCTCTAAAACGCCATACACCAAGCGGAACCCATTGTTGTGGATCAATTTCCATGAAGACAATGACTCCAGATTGTCTTCGAAGTTTATCGAGGTATTCCAATGCCGGTAGCCTTGTTGCATAATATGCACCCACAACATCTTTTGCGTAGTCCTTGCGACCTTTTGCGTATTCATAGTCATTGATTATCGAGGGATTCATTCCACCAAGCCAACACTCCATTGCTTCAAATCTCCATCCACCGGGGAAGAATAGCATTGCAACAGTATTACCTAGAGCATGATCAATACTGACTAGAAAATCATTGATGGAACGGTTTCTAAGAACTTTTTTGTGGAGCTTTCTTCCTACGACATCATCAACAGCAGTAATACTCCACTTAGTTGGAACGAGTCTTCTCTTCTTCCTCTGTCCTAAGACACCTACAGAGAGGAGTCTTGTAATATGTTCCTGACGTATTCCATCATTGAAGAGGTCCAAAATACCACCTGCTGCTTTAAGATCAGTATCTGTGGTTACTTTCTCTACAACCTTAGGGACCCTAGGATTATCTTCCAATCTAAATCTCTCAAGAGGTGCAGATGGACCAATTGGCAAAGTTGCATCTGAAAAGACTGAAGTGAAGGAAGGACGCTTTAAGAGAGTTGCTTCAGAGAACAATGACGATTCAGATAGTGCAAGAGTCTGAGTTTCTGCAAGTTCTCTACTTGGATCAGCTGCTGAGTTAATAGGAATTATCTTCTTTGTTCGAACAAGACTAAATCTAAGAGCTAGGATTTCGTCTATTGTTTTGTTTAGCCAGAGGTCAGGCCTTTCCATTAGAGGAGCTTCATCCACTCTCACCGGAGGAATTAATGGTCCTGCTAAGACCTTGGGATATCCTGATTCACCAACAAAGATGGAGGGCGGGGAGGAACCTAGTAACTCTTGACCAGTAAATGCTTCATCAATTCGTGCCTGTGCGCGAGCTCGCATTACTAAGGGACAGGGTCTAATGCCACATAGAGCTCGATGACCCATACAGTTAGAACACACTCTCTCGTCATATGATTCTCTTTTAGGAGTTTTTGGAGATGGTTCTAGCTTCATCTGTGGCATTTATTATCTACCAACAATACCTGTTTTCATCTAGATGATACATTATATACTTCTAGGAATTTGAACCTATATCTATCTCTCATGACATCCGAGCAATTAGAAAGGTTTCAAAACCCATATTCTCTGACTCTCATAGAAAACGAGAACTATTGCAATTATACTCATTGAAAGAAACATAAGATCTCCGCCGGTTGGAGGCCAAGAGAGGAAGAAGAAGAGATATACAACTAACATAGATGTAAGTAAAGTTCCCAGAAAAACAAATCGAGGGAGTAGGACAGTTCCCAGTTTTATAAACAGAGAGAGAGACCCTACACGTACAGTCTTCGTAACATTGTAGACACCATCGGCATCTTTCTTTACTAAATCAAGCTCAGTAAGTTTTGTGAGATGATGAAGAGCAAGACTCGGACTGGAAAATCCAAGTTCTCTCTGTACCTCTCTGACTCCCATCTCTCCCCTAGAAAGAAGAAGCGCGTAGACACTCATTGTGCGCCCCTTTAGAAGTCTATCTATGACTTCTCTCTCTGATTCTTCACTCACCAATACTCACCTAGACGTTATTATGTTTCACTTAATAGATGAATAAATATAAAATGAAGAGTATGGGCGCAACCCCATTACTCTGGATAAGAAACGGTGCTAGTAATTACATTATAGAGATACTGAAGAGGATCTCTCAGATAGCCATTCTCGTCAAGCCAATATCCTTGATCCCAAGAGGTTACAACTGGTTCTCCTCCGAAATCAGAGATACCGCTCCAAGTTCCGTTTCGAATATAGACAAATCCGTCTGCTTTTGTAAGCCCGAAATAGAAGCAGGTGCTATCATTAAAATAGACTGTCATATAGAAATCAATTGGCCACACATGAGGCCAGTCTCCTGATGGTGGATTTATGGCTTCTTCCATATTTCCAACCCCATCATCAATAATAGATCCTGCTAGACTGTTCCATTCAGTCTCTGTTAAAGTGCCTTTACCCACAATATTCTCAGTGTAAGGATGGAATAGAATATTAATCTCGCCACCAGTCACATTTTCTGTCATGTATACACCATCGACATATGCACCAGAATGTTCAGAATCATAATAACTGGATAGATTAAGATTGACAAACGTTGAATTACACATCCAATAATAGACAACATTATCTCTCATGGAGTTGAGGTACAGTGCGGCTCTTGCCCCTAATCCATAAACTGGGAAAGTAGGTGTAGTCGTTGTTGGAGGAGTTGTTGTGGGAGTGATTCCTCCACCGGGCAGATTTATCGCAATGATTAACACACCAGCAGTTATGATGACAGCAACAATAACTGATGCAAGGAATTTGTTAGATAACCCAGTCTCATAATTTCTCATTGAAATACCTCAAAAAGAATAAGACCTAAGTTGATTATGACTCTACGTTTTGTACAGCTTGTACAAAAAGTTGAACATATACAGAGCTCGCTCCCGAAAGTATATGATGCGTTACGGTTGGTGTTGAATATGCAAACACGAAGAGAAGAGATAGCTAAGTATCTGGAAGAAGCAGAATTTCCTCTGACTGCTCAAGACCTTTGTGAAAGACTAGGTCTCAAGAAAAGATCCATAATCTATGAGGATATTGACCATATTGCCCGTTCCGTAAGAAATGAGGGAAAAGAGGTCATTGTTCGGTCAGCTAGCTGTGGCAAGTGTAATTATGTCTTCTCTCAAAAGCATTCTGCAAAAGCACCCACTAAATGTCCAAGATGCAAATCTGAATGGATACTTCCTCCCGCATTTCTTATCAGAAGGAAGAAATAGAAATCAGTCATCAAATGTATGTACTCGCTTTATGCCAGCACCTTCACGTTTGATATCGGTCACTCGAGTAACAAGATAATCCGATAATCCGTATTCATCCTCCTCAATATAACCATGCACAATAATTGGTACTCCGACACGAGGTAGGAATTTACATCTGTCCATAGCATTAGCTGAGATTCTGATTGTGTAGATTTTACCAGTTTCCTCGTTCTGGACAACGATATCAGTTGAACCGTACCATTGCGAAGCACTGACACGTGTTGTTCGACTACGCCCGACTTCCCTTACAACACCGCGTACCACAGTCACCTATTCTCACACTCCCAATGCGGAAGCAACTTACCGTATCTGCCGCCTCCACCACACTCATAGCAGGCAGAACCGTCACGATACACTGTAATCATTTGAGATAACCTTTCATTTATTTTTTCAATATCTTGAATATTTGCATCAGTCAGAATAAAGGTTTCAGAACCAAGGGAGTCCCTTAGCTGATTATAGAGGTAGAGTGCAGTCTTTGATGATTCCGATTTCACATCAATAGCAGTTATGATGATATCCAATAAGGGAGCAATCCGTAGATAAGGTGGACGATGACTTGGAGATTCTGAAGTACCAACTCCGATTGCAGCAGCTCTATCACGAACGCCTAAACGGAGAGGTTTACCATCAACAGGACACTTGACCTTTCGTCGTTGAATGTCACCAATAATTTGATTCGCCTCGGACTGATTCCTACAATTCATGTAAATTTTAGAATCATCGTAACTTGGTGGCATATCACCAGTCTCTAGAATCAATGTCCTTCGACATTTGGAACAATACGAGAGGTAGTATTTACCTAGTCGAGGATCAAGTCCAACATTTAGAATAGCTTTCCTTCCTTTTTCCCGTAATAATGCTCTTCTGAGTTCATCATACGATGGAGTATTCATCTCAAAACGAACGAACTCTCTGCCTAGTTTACCCGGACTGGGAGAATGAGCATCACTGGATGTAATGTATGTTAATCGATGAAGTTCAGGAATATTATCAGCAATGATTGAATCTGCAGAGAGGCCCAGTTCCAAGAAATGAACATGTTGAGTTTCATCACCGTAGCAGGTTTTCAGAGTACTATGCTTATCCTCTCGAAAGATTGAGCGATAAGGAGTAAAAGCATGAGCAGGACCTATCATTCCACCGACATCTCTTACTAAACCCGCAATCTGAGTACCCATTAGGTTGACACGAGGTCTCCCGCCCCATTCATGATTGAGATTAGGAGAGTCATTATTCAAAAGATTTCGAAGTGTATTAACAGCTTCGAAGTTGGGAAGAATCACAAGATGATGTATCGACTGAGCATCTTCAATCTCGACTGTGAGAATGAATGAAATTGAATTATATTCCAGAACCGATTCGCTTTGTTTCAGATGCCTTTCCAAATGTGCAAGCCATTGAGGTTGTGTTGCATCACCTGTACCCATAATATGCAGACCCTTTACCAACGCACCTTCAGCAATCTTTGGAATTGTCATAGCCTTACTAACTCCAATTGAATGGAGTGAGTGTATATGCAAGTCCACATCAAAATAAGGCATGAGTGAATCCTCAAATATTAAGTATCACTTTTGTCACAGAGGGTTGAGATGCAAATTCAAATGCTTTGGTTCCATCTTCGAGTTTAAATTGCTTTGATATGAGTTTCTTTACCTCTATACGACCTTTGGCTAGTAGATCTATTGCCTCATCATAAGGTCCACGACTTGAGCCAAATATTGTAAGCTCTCTATTTACAATGTTAGTGGGATTGAAAGAAAATGTACAACCATGCATGCTCTTCAATGCCACAATTCCATTATTTCTCACAAGTTCTAATGCCATTTTTAACCCATCAGTATTGCCGGTCGCCTCAATAACAATGCGTGGTCCAATGTTATGTGTAATCTTCATTATTTTTGATTTCCACGATTCGTCTACCGTATCATATGTATTTTGCAAACCAAGCTGTCTTGCAAGCCCTAGTTGCCATCTGTTTCTACCTACGATATGGACATCTGCACCACTAGCATCATACATCTGAGCTTGGAGTAATGCAAGCTTTCCACTGCCGATAATAACAACGGGTTCATTCTCATCAGCTGGTGCAATTTTGCTCGTTTGAATTGCAGATGCAAGAGGTTCAACAAATGTGGCTTCAGAGATATCCAATCCCAATGGAAGAGGATGAATTAATTCAGCTGGTACACTGATAAATTCCGAGAATCCACCATCACGATTGATTCCTAATGTTTCTTTCTGCGCACAGAGATGACGCTGACCATTTCGACAATACCAGCATCGTCCACAGGAAATATCGATTTCAGTAGTGACTAACATACCAGGTTCGAAATCCGGAATTGTACTCTCATGGATTGCTCCAGCAATTTCATGACCTAGAACTAGGGGTAGATCAACTTCATAGTCGCCACGCCAGATTGAGATATCTGTGCCACAGATACCAACAGAACGTACTTCAATCCGTACATCGCCTGGTAACACGGGTGGAATCGGCGTATCGGCTAAATGTAGACCATCAGGGGTGAGCACGAGTGATTGCATAGCGTATAAAATGTGCGCACTAACTATTGAATAAACCCTTCGACACAGTACACTTTTCCATTTTAAAAAACAAAACCAATTTGCAATAAGTACAGAAGCATGATTTTTATCATGTTCTGATATCTAAACGATTTACTTTGACTACTCTTGAAGAGGAAGAAAAGTATGAGTACCCCTTTGATATTTAATCGACGCGTAGGAGTAAATGAACTCGATATGTTGCTTGACTTATTCGAATCCATTGAAATTGATCGCATGCAATCGGCAAAGTTCCTCCGGCTAGAGAATTCGATTGCATTCATCTCCTCTGTTCAAGATGAAATAATTGGTGGTATTATCGTCTATCGAGACCGTTTGAGATTGGGAATGGCTCTGGCAGCAACGGCAATTAAGAAGGAATATAGACAACTTAGTTCGTATACTATCATCAAATCATCATTGCCCTTTTTCAGAACTGTGGCAATTAGAGATGTTGATGCAATAGTTTCAGATATTCCAGATATTGATGCACTAAGATTTCCATATTCATTTCATCTCCCTAAATGGACAAAACAATTTCTTGAAAAAAACGGATTTTCAGAAGAGTGTAAAATTTACAGCTGTAAATTAGAATTTGAACCTGAGAACCTCAGGAAGGATACAGAATTTAACATAGATCCCGTAGCAAACCTAGAGGGAGCAAAATCGCTCATATGGGATACAGGAAAGACTACTGGATTGACTAATTCAATTATATGGATGTCACTGGATTTTGCATCTCAATTACAGATTCTAAGAACAGTTTCGGAAAATGATTCTACTCAACTTGCATACAGTTTGATTACAAATGGCAATAAAACAAATGTTGGATTTATTGTGTCTAGTGATGAATTCCTCCTAACCAAAAGAACCTCAGCAATCCTTGCGTCAGATATTGTCAAAACTCAAATGCGAGATGTTAGATTCCCGCTCGTTGGAGCAGGCCAAGTAGAGCTTCTGAAGACTATTGCAGAGGAAGTCGGAGGGTCTCTTAAAAGTAGTTCAATAACACTTATGCGTAGAAGACTTTAACGAACTGTTGGGAAATCCTTTTGTTGTAACTGAATCTTCTTCTACGAGGTCATGATATGTCAACATTGATTGTGAGAAAAGCTGGTAGCGGTTTTTTCTTAGAATATGGTGACGTTCACCTAGCTCTAGATACTGGCATTAAGGGAGAAACAACCTTACTCTCACATTCACATTCGGATCATATTAGTGGCTTAAAGAATGCTGAACATATAATTGCTACAAAGGCAACTTTTGACACTTGGGAAGCAAGAGGAAGTAATTCCTTTCTTAATAAGACCGTGATTAAAGTTGGAGATATGTTTGGTCAAATTGGAGTCAATATCACGGCTTTGAATGCAGGTCATGTGTTAGGTTCAACAATGTTTCTTATGGAGTTCAATGATGACCTCAGAGTGTTATATACTGGCGATTTCAATAATGTCGATAGTTTAGTTCATACTGCAGCAAAACCGATCCAAGCAGATGTGCTCATCACAGAGGCAACATATGGAAAGCCACAATGGATCTTCCCGCAAAGAAAAAGCGTATATCATAATATTTTGGATACAGCCTCTGAAATAATGGATGGAGGGCGTATTCCAGTCTTTCACGCATATTCACTTGGCAAATCCCAGGAAGCAATAGCACTCTTACAGAGCGGAGGATTTCGAGTAATCAGTGGAAATTCAAGCATCGACAATGTCTGTCATGTTTACAGGCAATTTGGAGTGGATCTTAGAAACTACAATTTACATTCTCATGAAACATCTGAGATGTTGAAGGATGGTGCAGTTGTTGTCAGTTCATCAATACGGCATACAATACAAAATCTTCAACATATTCTTGATAAGAATACCGCAGACAATTTTGAAAAGCGCATGGAAGTGTATAGCCTTTCAGGATGGACTCTTGGTAAATACAGAGAGAGAGGATTCCCTCTAAGTGCGCACAGCGATTTTAGTGGACTATTGTCCTTTGCTAAAGAAGTAAATCCAAGAGTAGCATATGTATTCACAAATAATGCCAAAGAGTTCTCATCATATCTTTCAGAACATGATATTAGTGCGGTGCCATTGGAGTGATTGAAATCATGGAAGAGCATGAGTCTGAAATGGTAGAACCAGTACATGCAGAATCATTCTTCTCTGTATCACTTACAGGAGAGTTTCATGAGAGATTAAATTTCGAATATCTCGACATGAGTAATTATTATCGAAGAGTGATTAAAGATGAAACACTTCTTGCAGACGAAGTGGAAAAACTCGTAGATAATATGCAATTCTTTCTTGACAAAGAACGGGTTGAGATAAATGGCAAGCGAGTCAAATCACGTGTTGACTATTGTGACATCTATCTAAAGGGAGATACAGAAGTAGTATCTATTGTTTATCTCATCGATTTCATGGGTCGATTTCAAAAAGGAATGAACATGATTGAAACGTGGCTTGAGGAAGAAGAAGCACCATACGATTTTGAAATACTCTGGAGATTTCCAATAGGAACAAGAATCATGGAAGTTGAAACAAATTTGGAATTTGAAATCTATGATGATATAATCAGTCTTTGGGCAATGGAAGGAGATGATGTAGGGGGATATGAAAAACTAGTGTTTGAACTTCCCGATACGATTTTTGATACAGGGTGAATTGACATGCAGACATTGGGATTTCTACAAATCGTAGGTATGATTTCAATAATTATCGGCATCTGTATAGTATGCATAGCATTCTCTAAGATGAGAAACTCGTCTGATATTTCAAAGACGGAAAGTAAAGTACAAAATAAGGGGATAATTCTCATTGGACCTATACCAATTGTATGGGGTTATGGAAAGAGAGGTTGGGCAGTTGCTGGAATTATTGGGATTGCACTTTTTATTATTATATTCCTATTACTTAATTAACTACTCCAGCCACATTCAGGACAGAATTTGCTTCCGGCTAAAGTTCTTACAATTTTCCCATTCATCAAGCATTCAGGGCAAATGTTGAGTGGCTTATTGCAGGTGGGGCAAATGGTGCGCCTATTCAAATCACGGATACATCTAATGGTTCCGCAAGTCGGACATTTTATTGCATGGTCAAGGCAGTATTCATTTCTACAATGATCACACTTGATCTTTGCTTTTTCACGGCAGACAGTACACGTTTTGACCATGTTTGAACCCTTGTAATAAAACCACTACTTATTCCAAATAAGTCTAATGCCATGTATGTAAGTAATACACAAGCCATACCAAGCCTCATAGACTATTATGTTATGAAAAAGATGGAGAGTATCTCAATTGATCTTCATGTGCATTAATTGTGGAAAGACTTCAGCAGACATTGACGTGGTTCTTAAAGGTCAGTGCAGCTGTGGATGCTCACATTTTCATCTTGTTTCAGAAGACCGTTCGGAGTTGCCACCAGCTCTGGATAATAAGGAGGCTATCAGAAGAGACCTACATAAATGGATTGACCTCAACCTTGACTCGATGCCTCCGGAACTTGTTGGCAATATTAGAGTCTTCTTTGAGGTTGAGAAGGATCAACTCACTAAGTAGGTTTTTCGATGGATTCCAGTTTATCAAGAGGCCGCTCTATCCGTGCTATTTGACTGTCAATCTCAACGCTGAGATCAGTTTTTCCAGCAACATCAGCAATCCTTTGAACAGCACGCAGACTGTGAATGAGTGAGTCTAACCAAGAAAAAATATCACCCGGATATACCCATAATTCAAATTCATCATGAAGACGTGCTGCTAAGCCAGATGGATTCATTCCTTCTTTCCGTTTTTCTATTAGCCAACGCCCCAACTTGATTTTTGGATGGTCACATTCAGGAAAATCTTTGCAACCGCAATTGAAGAAGGTAGTAGTCCATTTTCCAAATACCTCAAAGACCCAATGAGGCAACCGACCAGCACCACTCTTTGGTTTACTTACATCACTTATCTCTGCAAAGACCCCTGAAAATAACCTTGTGGGCATATGAGTTCTAAAAGCTGAATTGATTTCCTCCTGCAGTTTATTGCTGAGGTAAACATTCTCAAATGGTTCTAGCATTATTGCGATGTCAATAACATCGTAAGATGCAGTAAGTTTCATTACTTCTAAACCGGTGTTTGGTGTCAAAAATGAGAGTGATGTTGCACGACCGAGATCTGTTGGATGCACACCCCCTTCTTTTACTCGAATCATGTAAGTCTTCACGAGATGTTTGAGTGCCTCAGAAGGCGGTACTGACATGGATAGCATTCGTAGGTACACTCTAGCAACAGCCTTTAAATCAACAAGCCCTGTTGAACATATTGTGGCAAGCATCTGCTCTGCACTGACTTCTTTATCAGCAAATGGTTCCACATCTTCAATTACACCATTTAGTAAGCGAACTGCAATTTCGTCCTCATACCCATCTTGACCACTATGGTACTTCTTCTCAGGTTCTACCAGAATGTATACTCGCCCACGATCGTGTTTTCCTAACCTGCCAGCACGACCTAACATCTGTTCAAATTCCGCAGTTGATAGCCAGTCAGCACCCATAGCTAAAGACTCAAAGATTACCTGAGATGCAGGCAAGTCAACTCCGGCACCGAGAGCTGCAGTAGTGACAACACATGCATATCGTTGTTTCTCAAAGGAGGTCTCAATACTTCTTCGCTTCATATAAGAGAGACCACCATGATATACTGCACATGATACACCATGTTCTCTGAGCCAATCACTGAGAGCATGAGCACGTCTGCGAGAATAAGTAAAGATGATTGATTGTCCCTTGTTCTTGTAGCTGCTAATATGTCTAAACTCATCAATGACAAGACGACGAATTATGTTTCTCTTGTCTTCGTCATTACGGGCGAATACAAGATGACGCTCAAGAGGGACAGGACGACCTTCATATTCCACCAATATAAGTCCCAATTCCTTAGCTAAATTCTCAGCAGAACCAACTGTTGCAGATAATGCAATATATTGAGCCTGAGGAAAATGAAATCTCATCCTTGCGAGGATACCATCAAGCTCTGGACCTCGTTCTGGATCAGCTAGATTTTGGATTTCATCAATGATTACAGTTCCGATATTCCCCAAATCTGATGTATTTCCAGATCTGAATATTAGGTCTAGAGCTTCATAGGTCGCACAGATAATATCAGCTTTTGAAATATCTGTATCAACAATAGGCTTGCCTTCCTTCCCTACATCTAGTCGTGACATTCCAACTTTTATGCCGGTCCTCAGGCCAAGAGAACGATATCGCTTTCGAAACAGGTTATATTTCTCATTTGTTAAAGCTACAAGAGGAGACATGTAAATCATCTTTTTACCACTCATAGCTTTTGGAATTCCAGCAAGTTCTCCAAGAAGTGTCTTGCCAGAAGAGGTTGAAGAAACTACTAACAGGTTCGTCCCTTTGAAGAGACCAGTTTCAATCGTCTTTACTTGAATTGGTAGCAGTGCCTCTAATCCACTATCAAGAAGAATATTCTTGAAATTCTCAGATAATGGTAAATCTTGGATGTCTTTCTTTCGGAAGTGTTCAGGAGCAGTAATAGTATCAATTAGGGTCAGATCAGGTTCTTTTGTTGGATCAAAACCTGGTGTAAGCATTTCGATTATTCTTGGTACAGATTTAACACGCGAGACTTGACGCTCAACCTGATTCATCATTGCACGAGACATCTTGATGCCAAGCGTTCGTAACTCCGTCTTAAGGTCAGCCTGACCGCATGATATACAAGTGACTTGATCCGCTGTTAATTTTACTGCATTCCGTTTTGTAAGAATCGTAAGTCTGTCCTCTCGAAGACAATGTTGGCATGTATGTACAACACGAGGTTCTTGTGCCTCAAGCCGTTTCAGAAGATCTTTAAGTTCCTGCAAGAAATCAGGTCTTTGCTCTCGTGGAATTATAATTCCTTTTGATTTTCTAAGTATCTCGTGAGCTTCCTTTTCTTGAAAGTAAACAGGTTTGTTGTATTTTACAAACCAGAATCTCTTGATTTCCAACAATCCAGACTCTTTATGACCAAACTCAATCATTCCAGTTAATGTTGATCGCTGACGATCCCTCAATACATCTGAAAAGATATCAATCCTAGCTGTAAGTTCTTGCTTTGTTGATCTTAGAACTATTACATAGGATTTTGATAATCGCTTCTGAATATCAGCATCAGCTACTTCCAACGAGGTACCTCAGTAAAAAGCGAATAATATTAGTACAAGATACTTGCGGTCATTACAATTCAAAGATGAATTTTTCTTGATTATTCTGAATAGCTTGTAATGTACTTTCATATTCAGATCCGATAGCTTCCATTCCAGTCCGCGAATCAACACTAGCTTTCTCAACAATCATCCAATCCATCATTACCTCGATGTCAGAGAAACTTGCAAATTTATTGAAAGGCATAGCAAGCACTATCGATTTTTCAACCTGTTGTAACTTCAATTTAGGAAAGTTCTCTGCAAATGGTCGATATATGCCACCACTTGTCCCACCCAGAATAAATTTTGCACGTTGCATTCCTGAAATATATGAAACATTGATCTTCTTGAAAATCTCTTCATAGTGTGCAGTCTGTGGGATATTTGCCTCAATCTTCACCTTGGCAAGAGCATCACCAGCAAGAATATTCCCACGCTCCACAACGAGATTCCTTAGTAATGTAACAATTTCCTCATGCTTCTTAGTACCAAGAGGATCAATCACTTCAGGATTTACGATATCAACCTGAGGTAGCGGCTCATCATATCTTAATTGAGTCGGATCAAACATAAGGCAGGAGATGTGCTCAAGAATATCCAACTGAATGCCGCCTCTTTTGGCAACCCCCTTGAAAATCCCAGGACCGATCAGTATAGAATAGACTTGATTATCACGAACAATCGACCAGAGTTGAGATGATAAGATGAGAGCTTTTCCTGTGATATCAGCACCTTTGAATGCGCCTATGGCAAAATCATAGGTCTCGATGTCAATCAACCAATACACAGGAGTCTGTTTCATCATGTTCAATTTTCAACCTCGTAAATATTAGCTTCAATAAAGTCGTAAAGCAGGTTAATGGCAATATTATCTCGTTCAGATACTAGTGCTTCAATCAACTTTGAACGAGCTTGGTCGACATTCTCGTCTAATGAAACATCATCCAAGGAGAAGCGTTCTTTAATCACGGTAAGACATTGTTCGACACAAGTCATGATATCATTACCCTGATATTTAAGAACGCGAAGAACTCTTCCGACTTTTTCTATGATGTACTCCTTCCGTTCATCGCCCTTCCGTCTTCTGGCCAATTTGATGTCTCTTTCAAGAAAGTCAAATGGAGAGGACAAATCTGGTTCAGCTTTATTACCCCTCGTGGAGCTAACGCCAATCTCAACCAAGGGAGTTCTGTCACCTCTTCCACCTTGAGGGCGCGGAACAAGATGCAGTAAGAAATGTGAGAGAGCTCTTGGAGTAAGCTCATCCAAGGGTAGTCCTAATTCCTCTATTATTTTGCTTACTCTTTCAATTGATGCGTCTATTGTAAATGAGTCAGAGGATTTTGTCAGAGATTCTCTAAGCAGACGGAAAAATGCTTGATTTCTCTTCAGCACTTGATTGAATTTTCCAATCAATGTATTTCTATTCCATTTTGTAATCGCTTGTCCAAAAGCAATTGCAGCATCTGCACTTGTGGATTTGACATGTTCTTTTTTCCATTCCTCAACAACAGGAGAGATGAAGGTTTCTGCTAATTTCGTTCGTTCGGCAATAATAGAGAGCGCTCTTTCAACCTCTATTGTATCATTATCGAGTACATCTTCCAAGTTGGAGAGACTTCGAATTTGAAGCTCAAGTTGACGTGTAAATTTTCCATGAATATGTGAAATCCATCTTCCTTCAACTAATGCAAATTCCATTATGTTACCAGGAAGATTAGGTATCGATTCACCAACATTTGACCTTCGTTCAAGTTCAAATGAAAACAGATCAACTGCCTGCCGTAGTGAAAGAATTCCATCCATATTAATCAAGTATGCAATCGTTGCAATCTCAAGAGGGCAGGATAGTTCTTGAGCGACATTCTTTGCGTCCATATCAGGAACTCGTTTGATACGCTCTCGCAAATTCACATAGTTATCAACGAATTCCTGAACCAACCTCTGACGACTTTGAACAGCAAGATTCTGAATGTCGGACTCAGGTAACACTATGACTATCCTCTCTTGTGAATTAAATATGAAACTGACTCAAGTGTAATAGATACTATTGTAATAGGTTGCTAAATAATGGTATTTAGTGCATAGCTACCACTTGAAATTGACAAAAGAGGATTCCACTTTATTAGATAGTTAAAGCTAGCAAAGCAAGGTGGATACCAAATCCCAAGAGAACAGATCCTAAGATAATAGCAAAGGCAGTCTTTAATTTTGAAAAATGTCTTCCATGTTCTATATGAATGATTAACCAGCTGATAGCAAATAATCCAAAAAATATGAAAATCGCTGAAAAAATAAAGAAAATTTGTACAAGGGTCAGTACCAATATTGTTCTCCTCTTTGTTTCTGTAGGGGCCGTCTTGATTCCTAATTTAAACGTCACGGTCTATATGTTATGCAACAAAGTTGTATTCCATGATATGGCTTTCACCGTCAATAATGACTTCACGAATTAACTTTCCCTTTTTCTTAGCTAATCTTCGCTTTTCTGAAAAGGATAGTTTAGGATCGTCAGGAGGTTTGATATCAAGAATCTCGAAATTATTCTTAATCCAGACGTCCTTAGTCTTGGGTCCAACCTTATCACGGACATCAGGGAGATAAGTATCAATAATAAATTCATACATATCAGTGGTATTTCCTAATGCACCTGTTGCAAAAACGGGGTCTTTTGATTCAGTGTCTTCATCCTCCTCAGCTGGACCACCCTTAGGAAATGAAGTCTTTGTAGCGACCTTCCAAGGTTTAGTCCCATCTCGGGGATTTATAGACAGAAAATAGAATGTAGTTGGATCATTCATGTTAAAGAGAGCTTTAATATCATCGAGAGGTGCAGATTCATTGACTTTAGCTTTGAAAATCGGTGTACCTTTCCCCTTCGATTTACTCCATGAGAGTGGCATTGTCAATTTAGCAAAGTCATTTGTACGATCGGTGTATGTAATAATCATACCCGTTACCTTATGTTGACCAGAAGGAGCTCCAAGCATGTAAGCTTCTAGGAATGATTGTTCTTGGTCAAGATCAGCTTTGAATTTAATAGTAGGTTTTGAAAAGGTGATTTTTGCTCGTGGTCCTGGATGAGATCCGATGCCATACTTCATCAACTTTGCATGTACGAATTCGTCAGAAGTTCCTTTGATTATTTTAGAAATCCAACTCACTCTGATAACCTCTAGGAGCATCCTATGTTTCACTGATTTAAACTCTTCGTGAAGCAGAGAGTTGTACTACTTTCACATTACAACAAGACCTAGAAATACCCATAGCCACACCGCAATTATTGTCACAACTATTACAGCAATAAAGTCTACAATCAGACCTGTCGATATCATCTCACGTATCTCTAGTTTACCAGTGCTATATGCTATTGTTGATGGCGGAGTTCCAGTGGGTAACGCAAAGTCCATTGATACTGCAATCGCAATAACCATAGTTACCAACAGTGGATCGATTCCAAGACCAATAGCTAGTGGGATGGCCACAGGAATGAGTATGACAGCAGCCCCAGTATTTGATGCAACCATTGTAACAAGAACAGCTACAATTCCAATTATTATAACGACGATCATTGACGGAAGAATTCCCAGTCCAGTCAGTTGAAAGGCTAAAAATGTGGATAGTCCGGTGTCAATCATTGCACCACCTAAGGCAATTCCACTTCCGAGAATTAGTAAAGAAGACCAGCTAATATGCGAAGAAACATCTTTTTCATCAAGTAGTCCCAAAATAATCAAAGCAAGGCCACCAATAAGTGCGACAACTGAACTTGAGATGCTGTGACCTGACCAACCAATGATATTAGCCAAAAAATCTGGAATACTCTCTGTAAACCATAGCATAATGACACTTACAAATACTCCAATGACAAGTTTTTGTTGCGTCGACATTGCACCCAGACGTATATACTCCTTCATCGAGATTTCTCTAAGGTCATCCATCTCATCAATCGACTTTGGAATCTTGAAACGAAATATAATCCATTGCCAAATTAAGGGCAGCATTATCAGAACAACCGGGAGACCAAAGGGAAGCCAACTAGTAAATGAAAAATCAATTCCGAGAAATGAATTAATGTAACTCGCTGCCAGGGGATTTGGTGGTGAGCCAACAAGGCTAGCAACACCACCCAAGGTTGCAGAATAGGCTACGCCCAAGACCAGAGCTTTTCCGTATTTATTCCGGATATCAGTATTTTGAATTCTACTAATGATTGCCAAGGCAATAGGAATCATAATTGCTGCAGCGGCAGTATTGCTAATCCACATTGACAAAAAAGCTGTAACTCCCATTACTGAGATAATCAATGCACCTCCAGAGCTACTACTTCTTGAGAGAATAAGAAGTGCAAGTCGCTTATCAAGTTCATATTTTGATAAAGCACGACCAATTAGAAATCCTCCAAAAATGAGAGCAACAGAAGGATCGAAAAAGGGAGCTAACGCCTGTGAAGGAGTTCGAATATCTGTAAGTACTATCAACACCGGAATCAAGATTGAAGTTCCAACAAGACTAATTCCTTCAGTAAACCATAAAATCGCAACAACGCCCAGAATCATTACGGCTGCCTTTGCTTTGACCAATGGTTGATAATCTATTGTAAAAACTTGTCCAACTTGACGGGTAGGTCGAAGTGTTATGTTAAAACCATCAGTGTTTGAGAGAATAATATGAATCTCATCAGCTTTGATGGTATCACCTGTTGCATTTATCACGAAACGAAGCGGAGTATCAGTCGCTATGACAGCAGAATCTGGAACTGTTACTTGTACATTTGTTGAAGTCCCATTAAAGAGGTACGTGGATTGAGTTATCGAACCACTCGAGAGCAGTGAAATACTATAGGAAGTTTCAATGTCTATGCTTTCAGAGGATATGAAGATAGACGCAGTGTATCTCCCTGGAGTAATCTCAGTAGGTGCATAAGTGTATAGAAGATAACCTGCAATAATTGCAATCGTAAGAACAATGATGGTTTTTCGTGAGATGGTATAATTCAATCCGGAGACCACCGTATTTCTGATTTCAAATTCATCAGTTATTACTAAAAAGCCGTTCTCTGTGGTATCGATTTGTTCCTAATCGACTGGTCGACTATCAAGGATTTTCTGAAACTCAGCTGTCGGTAATGAGAATCCACGTGTGCCAATTATGGTGAGAGATTTTTCAAGAAAACCGCTTGTATGTTCTTCCAATATCTGAACTAATTCTTCGAATTTTTCGAGAGGACCATCATAGATTGTGAATCCAGTAAATTCAGTACCAAATGCGCTCGTGGCTTCTGTCACTATTTTAATGCCATTTGGAAGATTATCTCTAATTTTATGCCAAGACTTAAACCATTGATGTTTTTCTTCGTCAGTAAGTGTCTTAAGTCTGTAAAGTATCAAATAGACATACTCTATAGATCCTATCTCACTAGGAAACTTGCCGGCGACCATACTTCTAGTAACAACCTATATAGCTTATAAACGCTAATGCGTGCACGAATACAGAGCTTAGGAGTAAACGACAATGGGACTACGAAAATCAGGTCATGCCTTGACACTCATTATGTTATACCTTGTAACGTTATTAATGCGAGCTTCATTCTATGTCACTATAGCTGTTATTTCAAGTGAAGTATATATGAATGGGGCATTGATAGGTTGGGGTGTTGCTATCGTTCTCGCAATATACCCGCTAACTGAATTGAGTACGGTCTCATTCTTTGGTTCTTACTCTGATAAAATTGGACGAAAACCAATTCTTGCAGCAAGTCTATTCATCACAGGAGCTGCAGCATTCCTTTTCGGAGTAGCAACAATAGAAATTCTCGTATTCATATTTGCAGGTCTCTTTGGGATTGGAGCAGCATCTCAAGTTACCACTTCTCTATCAATAATTGCAGATTGCTCTTCGGAGGAAAATAGAGCAAGGTTAATGGGATATTATGACCTGTCAACGCTAATGGGCTTGGCAGGAGGATTTGGGCTGGGAATAATTCTTCTAGAGCTAGGATTTAGTTCCATGTTGTTGCTCTTTGCTGCGGCAGCAGTGTGTGTAGTAGCGGGTTTTCTGACAATAGTCCTTATCAAAGAAACAAGGGAAACCACACGTAAAGAAGTAAGTATGATTGCATTACTGAAGAAGGTAGCAAAAGACAAGAACATCCAAAAGATGCTACCAGTTTACATCCCTATAATCTCACTCTATGGATTATTTGTTGCTAAAACAAAACATATCATAGAGGTCTATTTTGATTTTACAGCAACAGATATGATTATCCTATTCGGAATGCTAGGAGTTGCATTGTTTCTGGGTATCGTAATCATGGGACATCTTTCAGATTATTGGATGAAGAGAAGACCATTCATTGTGATAGGATTAATTGGCTTTGGAGCTCTTGCATATCTGCTTGTAGCCAATGCTGAAACTTTTGACACTCTCTGGACCTCTGGAATCTGGCCATTGCTCCCAATTTTAGGATTCATTGCTGGTTCGTTCCCACCTGCAGCCATGGCATACCTCACAGATATATCCAGTGAGGAGTCTCGTGGAAGTACGATGGGAGTGTACTCGATTTTCTTTGGTTCAGGAATGATAATTGGACCATTTACTGCAGAGTACGCATATTCTGTTGGAGGACTTTTCCCAGGACTTGCTTTACTTGTTGCAATATTCATTGCAATAGCATGCATTGGTACATTCTTCCTCGACGAAGTAGCTCCGGAGAAAGATACTCATTCAGAAGAAAAATCGTTAATTGCTGACAATTAGATAATAGTACAAAGAGTTAATAGAAAAAAGAGAGTCTTTGCTGATAGAAACTCGACCTTTTAGGGAGAGATACTTATGGTTAGGCTAACTACAATTGGTAACTTTCTCTCAGGAATAGGATTGACACTTCTAGCCGTCACAATCGGTGTGAAAGCGCTTCTTGATTCACTCTCTGCAACGCCAGAGCAGTTACTATATCCCTTCTATATCTGGATAGGCGCCTTGATAATACTCGCGGGTGTGCTGATTATTAGTGTCATAAACACCTTTACTGAGATGACAGGATTTGTCCATCCTGATGATAAGATGATGTCAAACATGCTTGTCTACATGATGGCTCTTGGAACACTCCTAGTGTACGGGCTTCTTGAAGGAGTAGATACAGTTGTTCAAGGATATTTATTTGATATGGGTACAATGATTGTAATTGCCTATATCTTCTTGTTTGTCTTTGTGTTCTTCCGAAGTAAAATTTCTCAAGGAGCAGAAACTGGACAAGTGAAGGAAATGACATCGCGATTCATGCTTGTTTCACTTGTCTTAGGTGTTATTATGGCAGGCGTCTATCTATTGATGAGTGTGATAAAGAATGCATTATCATACGGATGGGCTGCTGGAGCTCTAATGGCATTTGCTGTAGCACTTGTCTTTATCATAGTCATATTTCTTGGAAGACACTACGAACCAGTAGGAGAATAGTTTCAAGTCAAATGGATGGAGCTAGCTCCATCCATGGTCTTCATGTTTTGCAGATTTAATATATAGTGGAAAGGCTCTTAAAACTCGGTGCTAGAATAGCCATTGATTGGTGTTCAATATGAAAGATGGAAAACTCTGGCTTGGATTCAAAATTGATGATCAAGGACAAAGGACTGACGAGAAATTTGAGATTAGTATTGATCTTCTCCGAAGACATGGAGGGGTCTTTGGTTCCACAGGATCAGGAAAAACAGTCCTATCAAAGTGTATCCTTGAAGAGGCAGCAATAGAGGGAATCCCTATTCTTGCCCTCGATCCACAGGGCGATATTGCTTCACTGATGTTACCTGGAGATCCAAAGGAACTCACTTCAAAGGGGGTTCCGCCAGAACGATTGAAGGAGTATATGGACAAGGTAATTGTCAGAGTCTATACACCAGCCAGCAGCAAGGGATTAGCAATCTCGATTAATCCTTTAAAATTACCAGATAGAAAAGCAGATCCAGATGATATTATTCGATTACTAGACAACTCATCAAGAACACTTGTCAAAGTTCTCATGAAGGTATCTGGGTTATCAAGATCATGGGAGGGCAAAGCCTTTGCCGCCATCTATGAACTATTACGAACCATTTGGGAGAATGAAAAGACAGACATCAAGGGATTGAAAGAACTTGCAGATTTGCTTGTAGCAGATCCTGAAACTGCAGGTGTTGACCTTGAGCCATTCATGAAGTTTTCAGAAAGGCAGACACTAGCAACCCGCATCCGAAGCCTTACTGTAGGCTCCTCTCAGCTATTATTCAAGGAAGAGGGGGAGATTGACTTTGATGAACTCACAAAACCAGTCAATGGCAAGACACCAATCAACGTAATTTTTCTCAAGACACTACGCAGCGAGGAAGAAAAACATTTCTTCATCTCTATTGTTCTAAACCAGTTGTATTCATGGATGCTAAGGCAGGGATTCTCTGAAGCTCCCAGAATGATGATATTTCAAGATGAAGCAGCTCCCTTTATCCCAGCTGGAATGCTATCACCCGGGCCAAAAGAGACCTTCCTCTTGCTATTCAGACAAGCAAGAAAATATGGAATCGAATGTCTGATTGCTACTCAGAGTCCAAAGGATATCGATTACAAAGCCTTTGAGCAATTCAATACCATATCTGCAGGACGTATTAGTAGTGAACAATCATTGAAAGTACTTGAGAGGATTCTTGAACCAATTGCAGGGGAACAAGACGCAGAAGATATCATAACACAACTACCGGGACAGCAGACTGCAAATTTCATCTTTTCATCAGCTGATCTAAAACCAAAGGTAAATCACATTGGTGTAAGGTGGTTATTGACTAAACATGTCACACTAACCGAGAAAGATGTTCAGACATACATGAAGAAACTTGTTGAGGATCAAGCAAAGATACTCAAGAAACTTGAAGAAGAGCGACTTGCTGAGGAAAGACGCAGACAAGCGGATATGGAAGCTGCTGAGCGAGAGAAACTCGAGAAAGAAGAGGCAGCAAGAAAAGAAGCTGAGAAACTTAAAGCTGAGAAAGAGAGAGAGAAGGCACTCCAAGTAATGAAGCAGAAGTTCCAGTCTGCAACAGATACTGAAAAAGTGTTTGAGACCAGAGGGCAATCTGAAAGAGTATCCTATGATGATCTGATCAACGCATTCATTGCAAGAATAGAAGCCATTGCAAAGACCACATTCGGACTCGATTTTCTAAAAGAATTGCTGAAAAGAGGAGAATTGAATTACGAAAAGTCGATGTCATTCTATCTTAAAGAAACGCGTGAGGCTCAAAAGCAGGGTCTGGCAAAGAGGGAAAAGAGAGAAGTAAAGAAAAGAGGAAAGATGGTTAAAGAAGAGTATCTCATTTATGATTTCGATCATATGCTGACAAAAGTCATTGAAAGCATGGGTATCAAAGAACCAGACTTTGTTGATGAGGAACGTCTGAAGAAAAAATTCGAGCAGTTAGTAAGGAAAGCAAATCGAAATAATTTCCTTGAACGAATTATCTTAGGAGAACCATTCTTGGAGTTTTAAGCGGGAGAAACATATCTTATCGGTTCAGATACCTTGCAGTCAACCCATCGCTTAACCAGATCAAGTGTAAAATTCGTAGCTTCAGTCATAATTTCCCAGGAGGCAATCATTGAACCATAGTGTAATAATAACACCTGTTTACTTTCCTTTATTACTCTAGTTCGATTTGAATCATGAATAGCATAGCCATAACAGACAATTCCAATATCATCTGCAAGAACAATCTCGCCACCTCGACATTCTATTGACTCTCCTCCTATACGTTGGAATATCTCTCCTTCTTTGGCTCTTCTCAGTCTCAACTGTCCATCGATTTTAGAAACATCAATGAGACCAATTGGAATTTTATGGTAAGCAGAAGCCAGATTCACAATATCCACCAAGTCAGATATTCGCCAGAGATTATCCCCTTGCAGAACACGTCTCAAAACAGCTTCACTTGAACCTCTTTTCTTTGTTGGATCCATTCGATAGGTCCAATGCATTGCTCTGTATGAATAGAGTAATTTATCGCGCCGGAGATCTTCAAGTCTATTCTTGGTTCGTATCTCTTTGAACAAAGACTGCTCATATTCTTCAAAATCCCTTTGAGATTTCCCTAATTTTAAATCATCAATAAGGACGACTGTGATACTGGTACCTGGAGGACCTGTGTCAAACTTTATTGAGGGGGATTTCTGCATAAAGCAATCTCACGACTGAAGACCTAAGAATTTTCCGAAGTCAAAATTCAAAGATGCTGTATTATTTCCTCTAGCGAATTTACACTCAACGAAGGTGTTGTATCCAAGTCGCCTGACTCGAATTCAACAATGTCATCTGGACTCCGCTGAATAAGGACTGTTGTCAATCCAGCTGCATTTCCTCCAGCAATATCAGACCTTGGATTGTCACCTATAAAAACAGATTGAGATGTATCAAAACCAAGTATTTTCACGGTTTCAACGACTATCTCTGGTAATGGTTTTCCCACAACAACAGGATTCACACCTGTTGCATGTTCAATCGCAGCAACAATAGAACGTTCACCAATATAGACATCTTCCTGACCCAAATAGATTCCAGGATAATCACGACTTCCGCTGATGCAAATCAATTTGGCTCCTTGTTTTACCATTTTTGTGGCAAAATTCAATTCTGGAAATGTCATTCCTCTGTCAGCAGCAACAGCAACGTAATCTATCGGTGGATTATTTGTGACATCTAATCCACGAGCGATAAAGTCCTCCTGAGTGCCGCCTTCACCTATTACGAAACAATGAGCATCAGGATTTCTGTTGTATATATAAGCGGCAGCAGCTGCGCCAGCTGTAAATACATTTTCAACTGGTAAGTAAAAACCTGCTCTATCCAATGCTTGATGAACCTGTCTTGAAGATAGCCTGCCTACATTTGTGAGAATAGCTAGTGTCACTCCTTTTTCGATAAGTGCATTCCAGAGATTCATTGCATCTTTAAAGGGAGTAGGATGTTCAACATCGAGAATCAAAGTATTATCTACATCAAATATCCAGAGTTTTTTTGTATGTAGGTCCATCAATCAGCACCAAATCATTCTGTGATTGCGTAGAGAAAAATGTACCTACAACTAGGTCATTGAAAGCATTAGTCATTATTCAAGAGTGGAATCACGCAGATGAATTGGAACACATCAGTTCCTTCCCGATTATCATATCCGTGAGGTTCATTCGAGGGAACATATACTACATCATCCTTCTTAGCAACACTTTCGATTTCACCAAGCAATTTAGCTTCACCCTTTAAAACGAAGATCTCATGCTCTTCTGGATGATTGTGCAAAGGAATGATTCCTCCAGGTCCAATCTCAAAGATTCTCATTGCATAGGTCTTTGCTCCAGTCTGCTTTCCGATGAGCCATCTCATAGTAACCTTCTGGGCCCCAACCAATTCGACATCACGCGCTTCTCTTTGTTTGTAATTCACGACGTACAAAGATCTGTTCTCCTACATTTAGCCGGCAGAATATGAATCTGCATTATAATGCCACATTTTTGATGCTAAATATAGGTATTAGGTTATGTACATTTCATATCAAACACCACAGAAAGCTTAATCTTTAGAGCCAGTGATTTTCAGATGTTACAAGTTTCGTAAGATATCCTTCATAAGAGGTAAGAATCATGAGCGAAGAAGACACATATTTACGCGCAAAACTGACCGAGATTAATGGTGCAATTGACAGACTTACTCAAATGTTGAACAGAATGATTGATGTCATCGCAAAGATAACGGAAGTCCAAGATGCACAATCAGATCTTGCATTATCTGTTAATGCGAACTCAGAGAAACTTGATGAATTACTTGAAACAATCAATACCATCAAGATAAGTGGAAGTACTTCGACCAGTTCAGGGTCCGCAATTGCTCAGAAAGGAGCAGTGTCTTCTCATCAGGCAATTCTTGATACATTAGAAACGCAGATCAGAGATGGAGTAATTGCCAGCGATCTAGCACAGAAAATAAATGAAGCTGCAGAGATGCTTGAGAGTAAAGGCGTGTCTGGCAATCTCATTGTCAAGATGCAACGATGGACAAGAATTCTTAGGACTTATGGAAGAGTCGATACAATCAGCCCCACTGACATTCAAAAACTTCGTGAAGATATTAAAGAGTGGTCCAAAGAATTAGGAAAAATGCGTTAATCTGACTTCATGAAAAATTCTTAATGTAGACTAATTTAATAGCACTTGTATGGATAGGACAATATAATATGTAGTAATTAAGAAGTAGATTATTTAGTGAAGATTTAATAGGAGATATTCAGACCTCTTATTAGTTCTCAGCCGGGAAAAGTGAGGTGCAATTCAGTAATGCCATTAGATAATTGGGAGAATAAAATACAGGCAACAATCGAGAGTTTTCCAGAACCATACAGGGCAGAAATCCTTCAGTTGTTTTTCGAATGGGTAGAAACAAATCCTGAACCGCCGCTCTATTCGAATTGGGCTGAATTTTCAGTCAAAATTGATGATCAAACAGCACTCTACACAGAGAAGAGAGTCTATTTAAAACGAGTGAAGAATGATCTTAGAGATTTGGAACATCCACCTAAACGATGGCAAAAAGCAGCGAAAGTATTAGCAGCTGTCGCAAGTGTGTTTTTAGTAATATTCCTTGCAATATCCAGAGTCTTTCGAGGAGCAGAATAAGTACGAAAGCCAGTTTTATCTCAATAGTTCAGAGCAGCCAACTTATATTACGGAGTTTTAAAATTCATCATTGAATAAAATGCACGACCTCTTCGAATCGCTACCTGAATCAATGCGCCGCCTATTCAAAGAATCAGCCAGCGTAACCAAAAAAGCATCAAAGATTTTTGCATTCTCTCATATTGATGCAGATGGAATATCGGCACTAGCAATCATTATCAAAGCACTTGAACGTGAAGGAAAAGAGTTTGAATGGAAAAACATCTATCAAATCAACTCAGAAACAATTCTAGAAATTAAATCGTATGTTTTGGAGTATGAACCGGACCTTGTTATTTTTTCAGACTTTGGTACCGGTCAGATTGACATCATTAGAAAAAATATCCTGAATATTAAAGGCATAAATCATGTAATTATTCTTGACCACCATCTACCCCAAGAAGAGAGTCCTGATGCGAATGGATTTGAACAAAATAAGAAACTAATAGAGATAAATCCGTGTCAGCACAATATCAATGGAAGCGTTGAGCTCTCTGGTGCAGGAACAGCTTTTTTGTTTGCATTAGCATTGTCTCCAGATAATATTGATCAAACAGAATTAGCAATTGTAGGGGCTACAGGCGATTTACAAGACTATTATGGTAAGGGATTTACTGGACTTAATGCAGTTATTGTTCAAATTGGTGAGGACTATAATTTTCTAGAAAAGACAAGAGACCTTACCTTTTTTGGAATAAATACTCGACCTCTACCGTATCTGCTGCAATATGCTACAGACCCGTACTTGCCAGGCTTAACTGGTGATGAACAAGCATGTTATGAATTCTTTGAAAATCTAGGAATAGCAATGAAGGACGACAACGAATGGAGAACATGGGTGGACTTGGAATCAAATGAAAAGCAGATTGTAATTCAAAGACTCATCCAATATGTCTTTGATGTTTATAATGATCCTAAGATAGCTAAGGGATTGATTGGCGATGTAATTATTCTTCCTCAACGTCCGGAGAAGACAGAGATGCGAAGCGCTAAGGAATTCTCAACTCTTCTTAATGCATGTGGACGAAATAAGAAACCTGATGTTGGCGTCAAGATATGTCTTGGTGACCCTGAATCAATCTTTAAGGGACATAATCTCCTTCAACAACATCGGACAAATCTAGCAATGGCACTACGACGCCTTGAAACTGATGGATTCCAAGTACTAGATGGACTATATCTCGTGAATGATCCTGAAACGCCAGACACAATAATTGGGATTGTAATTGGCATGGCTCAAGGAGCACGAATCATCCCTATTGATAAACCAGTAGTAGGAGTGAGTACTCAGACACATAATGATAGCCCGTTAATTAAAATCTCAGGCAGAGCGCACAAATCGTTAGTCAAACGCGGCATTAATCTTAAGGAGACCTTTGTCGTAATCGCGGATAAGATGAATGAGAAATACGGTTCTTTGGTTGCAGAGGGAGGCGGGCATCCTATGGCCGCAGGAGCGTTTATTCATAAAGATCATGTCATCGAATTTCTGGAACAATCCTCTTGGTATATGGCAAATATTCTAGAAACAAGGAAGTTGTAAAAATAAACTATGGGGGTGAATACCCCCAAGTTAGCTGATTAATAGATTCTAGTAGTCTTCTGCAGTTAGAGATGCTCCAATTATCCCAGGGATAAAGAGTAGTGCAAAAGCTACACCTAGATCTATTACCATCGTTCGAGCTATAGCAAACATTGCAGTGAAATCAGTGATTCCGCCAATGCTATTGAGAACAAAGTAACCGACGAAGAACAATACAAGAGCAATGATTGATACAAAGAGCATTCGGACGCCACTCTTAGAAATCAAACCGGCAATGAAACCAGCAACGCCCAATGCTATTAATGGAGAATAGATTGGTGTTGCGCCAGTAGCAGCACTATAAGGCACAATTAGTGCACCAAATAGTGCAGCACCTCTTGTTGCAAGGGCATCAGTAATAGATGGTGCATTGATTATTTGATCTTGGATAATTTCCCAAGATAGATTAAGAATCTGGAAAGCTCCAATTAATACAGCAACTACTAATGCGATGAGAAGTGCCATCAAAGTTCTAAACATTGAAATCTACACATCCTTTTATTGAAAGAATAATCATTGTATAATTATCGAACACGGAGTTTCTTATATGTCTTAGCAATTTTGGGTTAGAAAATCATTACATATCAACATTCATGAGAAGTCTAATACGAGAATCCGCTAATTGAAGAAGTCTTTTAATTTCCTCACTTGCTATATCAGTAGGCAGGTCGTCAGGATGAAACCAACCGACTTCGCCATCAATTGTTTCAGGTCGCGTCACATCAGTTATTGCCTGAGCAAGATAGTAGTTCAAGATGAAATGAAACTCGATTTTCCCCTGTTCATCAGGAGTGATAAGATCGGCAGTACTGATTAGTTCTAAGACCTTGCATTTCACTCCAGTTTCTTCAAATACTTCTCGAACAACAGCATCTTCTTGGGTTTCGCCGAGCTCAACGCCACCTCCTGGAATACTCCAGAGACCGGTTCCTGGACCTTTATCTCTTCTGGCGAGAAGAATTCCATGTGAACTGGCAACAACAGCTCCAACACCAGGAATGGGATGCGTAGGATATTGACGGTTGACCATTGCTATCACGATTCACTAATCTATGGCTAAGGCATCAGGCATGGGAATTTTATTTTTACAGGTATCACATCGGATATCATCTTTTATATCAAATCCTTTCGATTCATCGTATGGTAACCTGTACTCAGTCTTACATTCAGGACAGCGAATTTTGACATAACCTCTTAATCGAAAGACCTCTTTCCAAGCCTTTTCTGATTGTTCGATATCGCTCCTTCGATAATACTCGGACGCTAATATCACCCAAGGAGCTGCAGCATTTTTATCAGCCTTAGTCCATCTGTATAAGCAGTCAATATATTCTGTGGGCATATCTAACTGAGAATATGTATCACACAGACATCTCCAAGATTCAGAATCTTTTCCAAGCTCCATCTCAGCTCTACTTAGATATTCACGAAATAACCGATCATCGTGAAGATGCTTTGATATAATTGCTAATTTCGCAAGAGCCTCGCTATTGATTGGATCTTTATCCAGAACCTTACCAAAGCACTCCATCGCAGTTTCATATTCTCCAGACTGATAATTGAGTTCACCCATTAATAATATTGACCTGTAATCATCTGGATCTATATTGTTCGCATAACTGATAAAGGGAAGAGCTTTTTGGGTTTGCTTCTGAAGCAATAGAATGTAAGCATAATTAGAGATGCATGTCATCAGATTCGGTGCAATCTTGTGTAATTTTGCTAATTGTGACGTAGAGAGAGTGAAGTCTCCAAGTCGATATGCAACCAAAGAGTGAAGAAAAAGGAGATTGATGTCCTCCGGAAATCTCTTGAGAGAGTTATCTAATACTTTCATAGCTTCACGATATTCGCAACTCTGAAACAGAATACGACTTAGATCAATCCAAGGTTCTGGTTCATCAGAATCTAAACGGAGAGCCTCACGAAGATGATCTTCAGCAGAAGCCATTTTTCCAAGTGCCCAAAGCGCTCGGCCTAGAAATAGCTCGACCACGCAGTGCTGCTCTACTTGTTCATCTGCCAACTCCAAAATTTCAACTGCTTTCTCTGGGATTTCTGCTTGGACATATGCCATTCCAAGAATTACCAGAGCATCAACATTCTCATTGTCTTGTTCAACAAGTGGTTCTAGTGCGGCAATCGCATCTATAGGTCTGCCCTCTTCCAGTGCCCTTCTTGCAGCTTCGAGGATCCTATCCGACACGATTTATTGACTTCCTTTGATTTCTTCTAGTCACCAAAAAACATCTTTTCTGGCTAGTTTTGACCACAATTCTAGTTATAAGTAGACATTGATAGAGGAAAAATAATGACAAAGAAATATGCAACACCATTTTCACTATTGCATGCTGCAAGTCTTTTGAGTCATAAGCAGAGAATCACGAAATTTGCGATGGCTATTGAGAAGCATGTAAAACCTGAAGATTACGTAATTGACATTGGTTGTGGGACTGGAATATTATCTATTCTTGCCGCAAAACAAGGAGCAAAAGTGACAGCTATTGAGATCAGCGAAGAGTCTCTACGATATGCTGAGAAAGCAGCAAGATATAATGGAGTTGCAAATAAAATTAAGTTCGTTTCATCCAATATCATGGAATATAAACCAGATGAGCTAGCTGACGTCATATTATGTGAGATGCTTTCATCAATGATGTTGATTGAACAACAAATTCCTGCTTCGAGCTATGCAGTCGAGAACCTGCTTAAGTTCGGAGGAAAAATCATTCCTGAGAGTGTTCAAGTCTTTGTTGTTCCGGTTCAGAATGAAATTCTCTGGGATAGATTTGAGATTCAAGGACTTTCTTTCCCCAGAGTACCGCAGACAACTGAAAAGGAACAATATAGAGATCTCTCAGATCTAGCGGAAATTGCTTCATTTGATTTAACTATACCTAACAAAAATCCAGTTGTTGATAAGAAGATCTCTTTCAAAATTCTTGAAGATGGAATTGTTCATGGCCTAGTTGGAATGTTTGAGGCCAGATTATGTGAGGATATTGTCCTAAATATGATAGATGGATGGAGAGAGCTCTTTATTCCATTAAATGAACCTGTGAGAGTTGCAAGAGGAGATGTTTTAGAAACAAGGTTACTCTATAGACCAGGAGAGTTCGACTCTCTCAAGCTAATACTCCTCAAATCTGGTAGAGAAAATCCCTCAAAAATGCCAAAGAATTGAGAATTAGAAGTAATTATCATGGAGGGTCATACTTTTATCAGTGTCATTAGGAGAAAAACATGGTGACTTAATGTCATGGAACTAAAGGGTCCGCTATGTTATGTACTCGACTTTGATGATATCTACGATTATGCATATCAGAGTGCGCGGAAAGTAAAGGAATCGGGATGGAAACCCGATGTAGTTGTCGGAATCGCTCGCGGTGGTTGGGTCTTTGCACGGATTGCTTGTGACCTCCTCGGAGTCAAAGAATTATATTCTGTAAAGATTGATCACTGGGGAATAACAGCAACGAAGGATGGCAAGGCGAAACTCACTTGTCCTCTTACTGCAGATGTTGTTGGAAAGAAGGTCCTTGTTGTTGATGATATTACGGATACAGGAGAGAGCTTGACTATGGCAGTTAATCATGTAAAAGATTGTGGACCATCTGAAGTCAAGAGTGCTACCCTCATGCATATTGCGGGTTCAAAATTCGTACCAGATTACTTTGGCGTCGAGGTAGCCTGGGCGTGGGAGATCTGGCCATGGAATTTCTATGAGGACTTAACATCGCTCATTATCAAAATCTTTGAGGGAGAAAAGATTACTGAACTGAGCACAGCAGAACTCAAGAAACACCTTCGTGAATACAACAATATCGTCCTAGCTGATGATCAGTTATCGAAAATCAAATCTCATATGGGATACCTTGGAAAGATCGTGTATCCCTTGGATAAAGCTTGGAGAAAGAAAGAATAGGAGGGTAAGTCATATGGCATTTGAAGCAAAATTATCGCTAATACCGACTGACCGAAGTCAGACTAAGGAACTAAATGAACTACTTCCTATAGAGATTGGCATGTTTGGAGGTAGTGGTAACTACGACTCAAGAGTCATTGAAAATCCAATTGAGGTTAAAATCTTCACTCCTTATGGAGCACCTTCTGATAATTTCATTCTTGGGACTGTGAAAGGTCGGTCGTTTGCCTTTCTTGCTCGACATGGTCGCAGTCATACAATTCCACCTCATGCAATCAATTATCGGGCGAATATCTGGGCGATGAAAGCGCTTGGAGTAAGGAGGTTGATGAGTCCTGCGGCTGCTGGAAGTCTTCAGCCAGATAAGATTAAGCTTGGCGAATTTGTAGTCGCAGACCAACTCTTTGATAGGACATTTGGAGTGAGAAAGGATACATTCTTCGAAGGTGGCACAATAGCTCATTTGACCTTTGCTGAACCCTTCTGTCCTGAACTGCGACGAGTTGCTGTTGAAACTGCGGCAAAGATGAATTACAAAGTACACGAAAAGGGAACATATGTCTGTATCAACGGACCACGATTCTCTACACGATCTGAATCCATGTTCTATCACAATCAAGGATGGGATGTGATTGGAATGACAGCATATCCAGAAGCTGCACTCGCTCGAGAGGCAGGAATCTGCTTTGTAAACATTAGTATGCCAACTGATTATGATGTTCATGGAGAAGAGGTAGTCACACACGAATTAGTTCTACGAACGATGGCGGAGAATGTGGACAGAGTTCGAAAACTCACCTTTGAGATGATATCACATATTCCAAAAGAAGCAGGATGTGAATGTCAGACTTCAATGCAACATGGTCTCTTTTAGATACCGAAGAAGTCAAAGCATAGCTTAGTTTAGATAATCTAGGTGAGTGGCATTGCGACTTGCAATAAGCCAACTGAATCCTCAAGTAGGAGATGTGGATGAGAACTTAGTTAGAGTGAACAGCATTCTCGAAGAAGCAGAAAGAGCATATGCCGATGTACTTGTTCTTCCTGAATTGACTAATTCGGGGTATGTATTTGAGAATAAAGAAGAAGCAATGAATTCTTCTGAGATCATCCCAAATGGTCTGATGTGTCAAGAATTTTGCGAATGGTCCAAGAAGGACAAATTAATCATTGCTGGCATATGTGAAAAGACTGAGAAAGGTCTCTATAATTCTGCAGTTGCCTTTAGTAATGGTAACTATCTGACGACATATAGAAAGATACATCTTTTTCTAAATGAACGCGATTGGTTTCTCCCAGGAAAAAATGAACCACCTGTTATTTCCTTTAGAAATTACAGGTTCGGAATTATGATATGTTTTGATTGGGCATTCCCAGAGATTGCGAGGATTCTTACACTGAAAGGAGCTCAAGTTCTCTTGCATCCAGCAAACTTGGTTCTACCATATTGTCAGGATGCAATGATTACACGGTCAATAGAAAATAGAGTCTTCACTGCAACAGCGAACAGGGTAGGAGAAGAGCGAAATATCAAATTCGCAGGAGCATCTCAGATAACGGACCCAAAGGGAAATAGACTTGTGAGAATGTCATCAGAGGAAATTGGTATTCGAATCGCGGATATTGATCCAGCGCTTGCAGATGACAAATCAATTACAGAGCGAAATGATGTCATCAGGGATCGAAAACCAAAGCTCTATTTCCGACTCACTCAGGATGATTGAATCGACTTGGAGCACGTCCATTCCAATAATCAATAGGATACTTCTCACGATTCCGCTTCATCTTTTCTAGAATTGCTTCAAAAGGATCTATTCCAGCAGTATCTGCAACGCGTAATACATAGATTAAGACATCTGCAATTTCAGATGAAAGAGCATTCCGAAATTCTTCATCCTTAAGTGCTTCATTAACATCATCTTTATTCTTCCATTGAAAGAGCTCAAGAAGTTCACCTGCTTCAATTGAAGCTGAGATTGCTAAGTTTAGAGGGTGATTATACTGTTCCCAATCACGTTCCTTAACAAACTCTCTAATGATTTGAATGAGTTCCTCTAAGGTATGAGGTGGCTCATTCATTTCTCATTCCCTAGCCTATTGTCGATCAGGATCTAGACTTCTCTGAACCAACCAGAGAGTGTACATTGTGAATATTACTAGCATGAAACTCAGGGGAAGTAGTGAAGTTTCAATGGTTGGAAATAGACCGACTTCATTTACAATCCAACTAATGGAGTCAAGAATACCAAGCGATACACTAGCTAACACTACGATAATATTTGTGGGTCCAGCCCATTTTAGACGATGTGTTCCAGCACGGGACCATGTGATGAGTGAGAAGACAACTCCAACAATTCCAATGATAATAAGGAAATAATCAGCCAGGATGAAATATCTGAAAGGATTCCAGATTGCAGGAGGTGTAAGCAATACTAGACCAAAACCAATTAACATGATAACGAATACAAGTGGAGACCACGGATCCTTGAGAAATCTCTCTAATCTCCCAGTAGTCGGTTCGTATGTTCTAACTTCAGTAGGAGCTTCAAGGTGTTCTTCAACCTCTTCTTCTTCCTGTTCTTCAATATCTTCGTCTGGAAAAGTTTCTTCTTCTAAATCCTCTTCATCATCTTCGAAGAAAGTATCATCGTCGTGATTCATCCAATTTTCCTCATTTTAGGGATACATGGAAAGAAGCAGGCCTCGTTAAAATCCTTATTGTCTGAAACAATGAGCGGACATTTGAAGTTTTTTTTTCGATAATTTCGATATTCAACGTAAGAATGATTAAAACAGATTAGGCATCAACAAAAAATATGTCTCAAGAAGGTCAAACAGCTGAGCAATTGATTAGTAAGGCACGGACTCTTCGCATGCAAGGAAATAATAAGAAAGCAATTGAAACCTTCAGACAGGTTCTCTCCTTACAACCAGAGAATCTCGATGCGCTTAATGAAATGGGACTTACTCACATACATATAGGAGAACAGAGTGAGGCTATCATTGCATTTGATCTTGCGATTTCTATTGCTCCAAAGGATTATAGAGGATATTCCAATAAAGCAGAAGCATATCTTACAATAGGTTCGTTTGATGAGGCAGATGCCGCTGCGGCATCGGGACTTGAAGTAATTCCAGACAATGCTGAGTTATGGATTAAAAAGGCAAGAGCACTGGAGAGTTTGCTTAGGATTGATGATGCAGTAAATGCATATAATGAAGGCCTGAAGTACGAATCAGATAATCCAGAAACGTGGAAAGCCCTTGCCTTATGTCTTGATGCTCAAGAGAAATGGTCAGCTGTTGCTAGAGCATATAGAATTGCTGCAGGACTTCACGATAAACGGGGTGAGAGACAGGATGCAGAAAGCTGTCTGAAATTTGCAGCAATGGCAGATAGTTCTGATTCATAAAAAAGATGAACAGCCCCCAAAGAGGGGGCTATGGGCATGAATCTGTGTTGAATATTATTTTCTTTTCTTCAGACAAGCTCCTGCAATCACTGCGACTACTGCGATTATTATGTATGGTGCATATTCAATGAGCAAATCAGTATTCACAGTGGTCGTAGTAGTCGTGGTCGTTGTTGAAGGTAATATAGAGTCACGAACTCTGATGACCATCTCCTCACCGACATACGTTGAACCACCAGCTACAACAGTTGCTTGGACTGTAATATTGGTTCCATCACTCTGAGGTGTTATCTCATAGAAATAATTCTCGGGATCAGCTTCTGCTGAATCATATACATTAGCTGTAATAGAATAGTTATTCCAAACGCCATTATCAATTTTGACACCAAGACTAACCGATGTCACACCAGCAGAATACAGACTATGTGCATATACTGTGACATTTATAGTCTGACTACTAGTAGGAATATTTGGTTCCCAGTAGATATTGACATTGTTCATAACATCATTATCTCCAAGGCCCCAATCATAATCATAGACTTGCAAATACCACTGAGCTATCGCAGCATTCTCGATTATAACACCAGCTTCTCTATTCTCAGTGATACTGCCATCACTATAATTGATACTACTAATGAAGACAACACTACCATCTACAATGATACCCTTATTGTGTTCAGCAGCAAACCAATGTGTGTCCTGCCAAACTATTGGAATATCATGTTCTTGACAGATGTCGATTAGCAGCTCGTAATCATAATCCTCTTCGGTAATAATTCGAACCGTTACACCTCGCTCTTTTGCTGCAATTATTGCATTGAGAATTTGATCTACTGCACCAGCATCTCCGATATTTGTAAAGTATGGAATTTGGATATCAAGAGTTACTTGAGCCAAGTTGATCATGTATAGAATCGCTTGAAGGCTTGTATCAGGACTGAAGATTGGAGTCACCTTCATTTGTCCTGAGAAATAACCAGCCTCAGCAAATGGTCGTGAGTAAGTGCTACTTGTCTCAGTGTATGATAGTGGGGTCCCTGTCCCATGTGTTCCAGGATCATAATCGATACCATTACCCCAATCATAGTCAAAGACATTTCTGTAATATTGAGTGACATCAGTATCAGTCATAGCAATACTCCACTCACGGTTGGCATCCATTCCATCCTCTGGAAAACTTGTCTTGGCCCAGTTACCAGAGTGAATAATGGTAGTCTTATTGTCAATAATTACAAACTTTTGATGAGCATATGTGAATTCTGTATCACTTGTCCATTTCACAGGATATCCAAGCAAAGTGAGATTGTTGGCAACATAGTCATTTGGGCTGTAATAACCAATACTATTCCAACCAATCAGGAACTTCATTTCCAAGCTTGGTTTTGTATCATGCAGTTCATGAATGAGATCAAGTATGTAGGGATTGTTGATACCGAATATTTCAACATAGATGCTTTCCTGAGCACTATTGAGAAAGTGCCAAAGCTGATCCCTACTCCCATCAGGTGAAACAAAGGTTGTCACGTTCATATTTTTGTCAAAGGTTTCCCAAGTGAAATCTGCAGGAACATACCCTCCCTGAGATTCTGCAGCTGCAGGAGAAATCATGAGAGGAATGAAACTAGATAGCATAAGACTAATCAAAATAATACTAAACATCTTGTGGTGGGTTTTCACGTCACGTCCTCCAAACGTAGATAGTCATAAATTTATCAGACTAAATCACTTATACATTACCCTATAAACTAAATGCACTATTGGAAGAGAGATAAATCATGAAATTATTCTATAGAGTCGCTGCAAAAGAATACCGCAGAAAATTGGAACAAATACGGGACGACCTTAAGATGCATGAAGAAATTGATGAGGAACATGTCAGCTTACGACTTGAAGATCAATCACAGATTGAAAGAATCGTTTGTACATTTGATCCTAATCAAGATGAGTTTGCAAATGTACGGATTATCCTAAACGATGATTCATTACAACAATACTTTGATTCAATTCTTGGCACTCCATATAAAATCAAGAGTTGAAAAACGAGATACAAAAAGAGATACACTGACAGGAACACCATCTCGTAAAGAGGTGTTCCCGTCCAACCTTCTCTCACTATCACGTGAGAGTTGGCGATTTCGCTTCTCTTATGCCTCTTCAATAGCGCCTTCAGGACAGCTATCTACGCAGGCATAGCATTCGGTGCACTCATCAGCACGGGCAACTTGAAATTCTGCTTTATCCTTGACCACATATAGGGTTGGATCAACAGGACAAACATCAGCACAAGTTCCGCAAGCAGTACACGCATCAGTTACTTTCCAGATCATTTGGATCACTTCTTTATCGGACTTTTTTTGCAAGTCCCACACGCTGACCGCAACGCAGTCCCATTTAAATTTCGGGGTGCGACATTGCAGATGCAAGATTTTCTATCTTTTTCATGAATGATACAAAAGCTTCAAAAAGACCACAAAAAACGGTGCTGGACTGACTCGCTTTTAGTGTGCAGTATTATTGAATCACAGGTTGTGGACCAATTGGTAATAAGTCCAGAAGACTCTCATGGAGGCGAAACGTTTGCTCGACGTCTTGGACTCTGGGGAGCTGTAAGCATTGGTATGGGCGCCATGTTGGGTGGTGGCATCTATGTCATCTCTGGCATTGCTGCAGGGATTATTGGACCACTTTTAGTCATGGCATACCTCATTACTGGAATACTCACTGTTTTTACAGCAATCAACTATGCAGAACTTGCCTGCTCTATTCCAAAAGAGGGAGGTGGATACACATTTGTGCATGATACAATTGGTGGATTCCCAGCCTTTCTCACAGGGTGGTTTCTCTTCATTGGCAACATTGTTGCTTGTGGCCTCTATGCATTAGCTGTTGCACACACACTTTCTGTCTTTATACCAACTTCTACAGGTGTGACCGTGGGATTCATAGCAATCATAATCACATTAATCACTTTCATTACTAACTACATAAGCATCAAAGGTGTAACAAATGTTCTTGGTATACTAAATATCATTCAATCATTGGTTCTCTTTTTCTTCATAGCGATTGGGTTGTTTTTCATCAAACCAGAAAATGTTTTACTCGTACACCCAGATCTTAGTATTTTCACTTTTATGGCAACAGTTTCATTCATCTATATCTCATTCGTTGGTTTTGAACTCATATCAACAGCTGCAGAGGAGATTAAAGAACCAGCAAGAAACATCCCGCGGGCAATTATGCTAACCCTTCTTATCTCCACACTAATTTATATGGCAGTATCACTGGTTCTTGTTGGCGTAGTTCCATATACAGACATTTCCAACTCATATACTCCAATTTCCTATGCATATGGAGAAATGATTGGCCAAGGTGCATTTTACCTGGGTCTGGCAGGGATGGCTGCTTCCAATTATGCCGCTCTTAATGCAACATTTTTGGCATCTGCGCGGGTTATCTATTCGATGGGTAGGGATCGATATTTCCCTGAAATTCTTGAAAGCGTAAGTAAGAAAAGAAAGACGCCTATTCCAGCACTGATATTCACGTTCATTCTTGTAGCAGTCTTTGCGTCTCTTGGAAACGTGAATCTCGTTGCACATCTCTCAGATTTTAGTTATCTTATTGGATTGTCAATTGTCAACTTTTCAGTAATTATACTTAGAAGAAAAGGACTCAGTGTTCCTGGAACTTTCAAAGCGCCACTTTTCCCATTAATCCCAATCCTTGGTGTAGTCACCTGTTTGATTCTTGTACCAACCTTGGATATGTTTGCCTTGCAACTAGGAGGAATACTTAGTATCATTGGAATTCTTGTCTTTCTAATTTATAGCTGGAATAAGAATAGCACTCATATTAATGAGAAAAATAGTAAGGCACTTGAACAAGAAAAAAACGTCGGGTAAATATTTTCTGAATAATTTGAGAATCAATCATCTAGAGTAATAAATGATGTATAATCTTCTATGTGCTGCAATTTCCCAATCTTGTCAATTGCAAAAGTACGATAGCTATCAAAGGATTCTACATCTACAACTGCAATAATGTCATAACATCCATGATTGACTATGCATACTGAGGATACTTCATCAAAAGTTTTCAGTATAGATTGAATCTCCTCGGTGTAACCTTGCTCTATCGTTATGGTCAATAATATACGGATTGCCATTTGATTCCGCCACTTTAGTAAAATATCTACGTATAAGCAAAGCCACTATTTCTTTCTGTCGGACTTCAAGTAATTGGTTAATCCGGACCCTCTTTGTCAAGCCATTCACGTAAAATCTTGGCGGACTTGGTTGACATACCATCCACCTGCGAAAGTTCTTCCATGGTTGCTTTGCTAATGCACTCCAAACTTCCAAATGCATCAAGTAGTGCTATTCTTCTCTTTGGGCCAATTCCAGGAGCTTCTTCAAGAATGGAACCAGTAAATCGTTTCTCCCTAAGTTTATGATGGTATTTTTGAGCAAATCTATGTGCCTCATCCCGGATATGTTGAATTAACCGCAGTCCCTCCGATGTAGAATCGAGAAGAATTCCTTCTGAATTCGTACGAGTAAAGATTCGTTCTTCCTTCTTGGCAACAGATACAAGAGGTATATACTCAAGGCCCAAGTCCTTCAAAGCTTGAGCAGCCACTCCGAGTTGTCCTTTGCCGCCATCAATTAAAATCAAGTCAGGAAGAGGATATCCATGTTCTAATACTCCATGATATCGTCGATAGACAACCTCACGCATCATTGCATAATCATCAGGAGTGTCCTTAATTCGAACACGGAACATTCGATATCTTTTGTTGTCAGGTTCGCCATTTTTGAATACAACACACGAACCAGTTGGATCGGTTCCCTGAATGTTAGCAATATCAAATCCTTCGATGTGCATTGGAGCATTACCAAGTCCGAGAATCTCCTTCAGTTGCTTGACACCTTCATGAACAATTTCGTCTTCACTCTCTCCAAGAATCAGCATCTTTCGTAATGATCGATATGCATTCTTGTTTGCCATCTCAACCAATTCGGCAGTTCGGTTGTCAGAAGGTTCACTAATTCTCACCTCATGCCCATTTGTTTCAGTCAACCATTTACTAAGTTCTTTCATATCTGGAATAGCGCAAGGAAGGATGATTTCGTCAGGTATCTTAGGAATATCAAAATAGAACTGCTCAAGAAAGGCAGTAAGAACTTCAGTATCCTTGATATCTAGATCAATTTCAAAATAGAAATTATCCTGTCCAATTAAACGTCCACTACGAACAATCAACATTTCCACGAGAGCAGCTTGTTCAGTTCTAGAGATACCAAGGATATCCCTGTTTGCTCCATCAAATTCGACAACTTTTTGGCGACTCATTATGATTTCAATGTCAGTCAATCTATCACGTAATTCAGCTGCGACTTCAAAATCCATATTTTTTGAAGCGACTTCCATTTGTTCACGAATTGTCTGTGTAAGATCCTCAGAACGCCCTTCAAGGTACATACACATTTGTTCAACGAGCTTGCAATACTCAACAAGTGAAATAAAGTTCTCACAGGGTCCTGTACACCTATTAAGGTGGTAGTCCATGCATGCACGTCTTACATTGGTAGGTTCCTTGCACATAGCTACAGGGATGCTCTTTCGAATTGTGTCCATGAAACGCTCCAATCGTTTTGTGCTTCCATATGGACCGAAATATGTTGCGCCATCTTTCTTTGTATCACGAGTTACCTCAAATGTCGGAATTGTATCCCTTGTATCCACTCGAATCCATGCGTGCTTGCGATCATCTTTCAAAGCAATATTAAATCGAGGCTTGTGTTTCTTGATGAGTGTCTGTTCCAGAATCAATGCCTCTCTCTCAGTATTGGTAATGATAGTTTCCAAATCGCGTGCCTGTTGCATCATCTCCCAGGTTCTCCGATAGAGACCGGTCTTTCTGAGATATGATCCAACCCTTCGTCTGAGTCGCTTTGCTTTTCCAACGTATAAAATCTCACCTTTCTCATCCTTCCAAAGATAGACTCCTGGCTGATCAGGTAGGTCCCTTACAAGAACTGCGAGATTCGACATTATTTACCATCTCTCTGTAGATTACTTAGCTTCTAAAACTCCTTGGATTTGACAATCGTCTTACAATGCACATGAGAAATTATGACACAGATGATCCATTTTAGATTAATTTGACTAGTGGTGGCTGTCTTCGCTCAGCAGACAAGCGATAAATCAGCAAAAATGTTCATCACAGGTTCAATGGGATTGGTCCGCAGTCATCTTACGAATTTTCAACCGCCACTGGAGAATTGACTCACATGTCCCACCCTTCGAGCAACCATAATATGAATAGTCCTTACATGAGATACAGGGAGAGGTTTCATCACAGCCATCAACTTTCTTCTCCAACATCCGCATCTTTTCAAAATCTGTCTTTATTGAGGAGGAAGCAGTTCGTTTTCCAGAGTCGTAGAGGTTGTAAGCTTCTTCGAAACGCCCCATGTCCATTAGTATTCTGGCTAGTTCTTCCCAAAAATGAATTGGACCAGGATTGAGAGATATTGCCTTCCTTAAGGCTTCTTCAGCTTCTTTAAGGCGGCCAACGGATCGGAGATAAGCACCGAGTGAGAACCAAGACTGGGCGTCTCTAGGAAATGTTCTGAGGCGAGTTCTGAGGTCAGCCTCCCTAAGAGTATCAGGTCTATCAATGGAAGTCAAATCGATGACTTTCGATGTTTCCTCTCGCTGTATCATTGCGTATGCGGCCTCCCGGCGGCCAATCACAGAAGTCCTGTGACGCAAGCAAATAAAAATTTGTAAGTTCCATTTAAATAGGGTATGAGTATTTCCTTCGCATTTGGTATTAATTTTTCTTAGAACACATCATATGACATATATTTTGATTTATGATGTTATATAAGTTTATTAATCATTTTATTAAGTCTATAGATATTTAAATTGAATTTAAAACGTTATAAGAGCTATTTTATTGCTCATCACTTGTATTTTAATTTTCAAAAAACATGTGACCTGTCGAGAAATCGAAGCCATAACGCGCGCTTCATTAAATCGAGAAAAAATGCGAGTGAGTTGTCAACTTTTTTCATCCTTGTTACCTGTATACACAAATCCCACTTAATCTTGGAATATCTTTGAGATTGATTTATAGAATATTTGATATGTTTCTAGTACATAAGAAGGAAAAAGGTCGAACAGAGTGGGAGATGTTTTCATTCAATATGATGATGCAGGTAGAAAATATTTCCACAGGTTGATCTATGTCAACATCTTGTTCTATGTTCTTGCGGGAATCATCTATGTAGTGACTTCTATGAACATAGTTGTCTTATTTTCCATCGCAATAATGGCATCAATTGTATCACTTCTGTACATAGCATATTTCATCTACAAAAACCCACCAAGAGAGTACAATGAAGAATTAACGTAGAAAACGTTTGGAATGATTTTGCCATTACAGGCGTTGAAGCACTGTTTTGAGATGTTTACCTGTGTAGGACTTCTTGATCTTCACAATGTCTTCAGGTGTTCCAGTTGCAACCAGCTCACCGCCGCCATCGCCTCCATCGGGACCAAGATCGATCACAAAGTCAGCAGTTTTAATGATCTCAAGATTATGTTCTACAATTACAACTGTGTTCCCAGCTTCAACGAGTCGATTGACTACCTCAAGTAATACATGGACATCTGAAGCAGATAGACCGGTTGATGGTTCGTCCATTATATAGAGTGTGTTGCCAGTTGCTGTACGAGCAAGTTCGGAGGCAAGTTTCATGCGTTGCGCTTCTCCTCCAGATAGAGTAGTCGCAGGTTGTCCCAATTGAAGATATCCAAGCCCAACATCAACAAGTGTTCGAAGTCTGTCAGCAACCTTTGGAATATCTTCAAAGAACTCCAGAGCCTCATCGATTGTCAGATCAAGCACCTCTGTGATGTTCTTTCCCTTGTAAGTGATCTCAAGGGTCTCTCTATCAAAGCGGTTACCCTTACACACATCACAGGTCATAAAAACATCAGACATGAAATGCATCTCAACATGAAGCACTCCACTTCCTTTACACTTCTCGCATCGACCTTCTCGTGTATTGAAGCTGAAGCGTCCAGGACCATACCCTCGTGCTTTGGCCTCAGGCATCATAGCAAAGAGTTCTCGAATGCCACCAAATGTCTTAGTGTATGTGGCTGGATTACTTCGAGGCGTCCTTCCAATGGGGGACTGGTCGACCAGGATCATCCTATCAAGATTCTCAATCCCATCAATGCCATCATGATCACCTGGAACTATACTAGCCCTGTTAATCTTCTGTGCTAATGCTTTGTAGAGTATCTCATGAGTCAATGAGCTCTTCCCTGCTCCAGACACTCCCGTGACACAGATGAGTGTACCAAGGGGGAAGTCCACGTTGATGTTCTTGAGGTTGTTAGCACGAGCTCCTCTAATCGTAATCTTTCGACCTATTCCAACTCTTCTTATATCCGGGATAGGAATCTGCTTCTTTCCTGCGAGATATTGAGCAGTTAAGGACTTAGGATCTGCGAGCACCTCAGCTGGTGGCCCTTCTGCTACTAGTCTACCGCCATTCACCCCAGCTAATGGTCCGAGGTCGATGAGATGATCAGCTGCAGTGATTGTATCACGGTCATGTTCAATGACTACTACAGTGTTGCCTAGAGACCTCAGATGGTAGAATGTATCAATGAGTTTGCCAACATCGCGAGGGTGGAGACCAATTGACGGTTCATCCAAACAATATAGTACTCCGGTCAGAGCAGAGCCGATTTGTGTAGCCAAACGAATACGCTGGCTTTCTCCTCCAGATAGAGTCATTGATGCCCTATCAAGACTGAGATAATCAAGGCCCACTGCAAGCAAGAAATTAAGCCGTGCTTTGATCTCTTTGAGAACCAGTTCAGCAATCTTGCGTTCTCTCTCTGTTAGTGTAATGTTCTCGAAGAACTCAGTCGCACTCTTGATGGTCATTGAAGTAATCTCATCGATGGGTTTTCCAGCAACTGTCACTGCAAGACTCTCAGGTTTGAGTTTTCTACCTCCACAAGCCTCGCACGTAGTCTTTCGAGAGAAGTCATTTGCTATCCGTTGTGCCCACCAACGGTGATATGCCTTATCGCTAGCCTTTCCCCTGTCAAACATCTTTTCAAGCCATGGGATAAGACCGTACCATTTCCTTGAAATCTCCCAAGTCGAATTTTGACCTATTTGTGTGTAATGAAGGACATACTCTGGACGTCCCCACATCAAGGTCTCCATTTGAGACATTTTGAGGTTGCTAATAGGGGTCTCCATGTCAAAGCCAAGAAGTTCTCCCAGAGCAATAAGGCGGTCGTTCCACCAGCTCCGTTCGCCCCCATTGATATAACGACTTACCTCATGGATTGTCATATTCTTGTCTGGAACAACGAGCTCGGGATCTATGGACATCGTAACACCAAGTCCATTACAGACAGGACATGCACCATCAGGCCTATTATATGAGAATGCCTTCGGGCCAAGTTTCTCATATTGTATCCCACACTTGGGACACATTAGCTGTTCAGCAAAGGTAAGATCATCTACACCTTCCCGAGAGATGATTGCTCGTCCATCACCGGTCTCAAGTGCAGTTTCGAGAGAGCCAATCAATCGCTCTCTGTTTTTTTGATTCAATTCCAATCTATCTACCACGACATCGATATCATGTTTCCTCCGAGCATCAAGGTCAACTTGGTCGATGTCCATGACCTCACCATCAACACGGACTCGTACGAATCCATTCTTGTGAAGCCCATCCAAGCATTCCTCATGTCTGCCAACTTCGCCACAGACAATCGGTGCGAGAATGTGAATTCGTTGTCCACCATTCTCATCAAGGAGAAGACGAGCAGCAGACTCTGCTGTCAACTGCTCCATAGGAAGACCGCACTGGACACAGTGAGCGATGCCAATGTTGGCATAGAGAAGTCGTAAGTAATCGTGGATCTCGGTACTGGTCGAAACGGTGGACCGAGGATTCTTCGTACGACCTTTCTGTTCAATTGAGATGGCAGGAGGAAGACCGGTAATCTTTTCGACTTTGGGTTTATCTAACCGTCCAAGGAATCTTCGAGCATAGGAGCTCAGACTCTCAACGTAACGCCTCTGTCCCTCTGCAAAAATAGTGTCAAGGACAAGAGTGGATTTACCAGAGCCGCTCGGACCAGTCACAACGACCAAACGGTCTCGAGGGATGTCTACATCAATTGACTTGAGGTTGTGTTCCTCAGCTTTTCGGACACTGATGTAGTCGGTCATTTCTTCAACCTCCGCATCGGAGAGGTAGTAGCCGTCGATTCTTTTATCGAAGACGAATTCTTAATCTTCACAGCCTTCAGAAGATCTTTGAGATATTGCCCAGTGTAGGATTGTTTGCACGCAACAATATCTTCAGGAGTTCCTTCCGCTACGAGATAACCACCCTCATCGCCGCCCTCGGGTCCGAGATCAATCACCCAATCAGCAGTCTTCACAACATCCAACTGATGCTCGATGACTAGAACAGTATTTCCCAAATCCACAAGACGATGGAGAACCTCTAACAGCTTCTTGATATCTGCAAAGTGTAATCCAGTAGTAGGTTCATCTAAAAGTATGAGAGTCTGGCCTGTAGCAGGTCTTGAGAGAAATTTACTCAACTTGATTCTCTGGGCCTCTCCACCACTCAAAGTTGTAGCTGGCTGTCCCAACTTCACATATCCCATACCAACCTCGCATAGAGTTTCCAATCTTCGATGTACTGAAGGAATCCCCTCGAAGAACTGCACAGCTTCATCGATTCGCATATCGAGAATGTCAGCAATATTTTTCCCCTTGAATCGCACCTGAAGGGTCTCTCTGTTATACCGTCTACCCTTACACTCACTACAGGTCACCTGAACTGGAGGAAGGAACTGCATCTCGATGATCTCAACGCCTGCGCCTTTACAGGTCTCACATCGACCGCCTTTCACATTGAAACTAAACCTTCCTGCATTGTAACCACGTATCTGTGATTCAGATAGACTAGCAAAAAGATCCCTTAATGGAGACCATAGACCAACGTATGTTGCAGGATTACTCCGAGGCGTTCTTCCAATAGGACTCTGGTCGATGACAATAACTTTGTCCAGTTGCTCGACACCAAGAACCTCATCAAATTTGCCTGGCTTCGCTTCAGCATTATGGAAACGTCGGGCAAGCTCACGTTGCAGAGTTTCAACGATTAATGAGGACTTTCCTGAACCTGATACTCCTGTAACAGCAATAAAAAGACCAAGAGGTATTCGAATGTTCAAATTCTTTAGATTGTTATGTCGACACCCCTTTAGCTCGATGATACGACCATTTGGTTTCCTCCGTTGTTCAGGAACGGGTATCTTTTCCTCGCCACGAAGATATTTTCCAGTGACAGATTTTTTCGACTTTAATATATCATCAAGCGTTCCTGCGACAACAACCTCACCGCCCTCTGAACCAGCCCCAGGTCCAAGATCCACAATATAATCAGCTGTACGGATAGTCTCTTCATCATGCTCAACTACGAGAACGTTATTTCCAAGGTCTCTGAGGCGTAGGAGTGACTTCAGAAGGCGAATATTGTCCCTACTATGAAGCCCAATACTGGGTTCATCACAGACATACGTGACTCCAACCAAATTCGACCCAATCTGACTCGCTAGACGAATTCGTTGAGCCTCTCCACCAGCCAAGCTCGGAGCTGACCTATCCAGGGTGAGATATTCCAAACCAACATCTTCGAGGAATCCAATGCGTCCCATGATTTCTCTTAGTATGGGGTCTGCTACAGGTTTGAAACGTGGTTCGACATCTGCATTCTCGAAAAACTCACGAAGCGCTTTGATTGATAATCCGTTGACATCAGTGATAGACCGACCATTGAATGTTACAGATTGAGACTCAGGACGAAGTCTCTTACCCTGACAGATAGGACATGGGACAGCAGACATATACCTCTCGAGGATTCCTCGACCGTACTCAGACTTCGTTGTCTTGTAGAGCCGCTGGGCACGTGTCACCCAGCCTTCAAAGGGTCTCTGAAAGGTTCCCTTCCATTGCACTTCGAACTCAGGATTGTCACTTTCCCAAGTCGCCTCAAACTTCTTATTACCTGATCCAAAGAGAAGGAGATCCTGCTGCTTCTTAGTCATGTCTTTCCATGGAGTGTCCATGGTGAATCCATACTTCTCTATGACCTTCTTAGTGAAAGTACGCTTTATCTTCCATTTATCAATCTCAAAGAGTCCTGTATTCAATGAGCGGTTTGGATCTGTGATGAAGAGGTCAGGATCGAACTCTCTGATGACGCCTAGTCCTGTACAATGAGGACAAGCACCCTGAGGTGTGTTCCAGCTGAAGATGCGTGGCTCCATTTCAGGAAGACTAATTCCACAGTCAACACAGGCAAACTGCTCTGAGAGGGTGATATCACCATCAGGAGTGATAATTGTGACCACACGTTCAGCCATATTCAAAGCAGCTTCGACAGCCTCTGAGATGCGACTTCGTTCAGATTCTTTGACAGTGATCCTGTCAATAATGACCTCTATTGTATGCTCAAAATATCGATCGAGAGACATTCCATCTTCGAGTTCTGTAATTTTCCCATCAATCCGTGCCCTGACAAAGCCTTTCTTCATGAGGTCTCGGAACTCTTTTCTGTACTCTCCCTTTCTACCACGGACTATAGGCGCAAGAACCATGATATGAGAGCCTTCCTTCATGTCCAAGACTCGATCGACAATTTGCTGCGATGTTTGAGGTTCAATCTTCTTACCACATTTTGGGCAGTGTGGGTCGCCTACACGAGCATAGAGAAGTCGTAGATAATCGTAAATTTCTGTTATCGTACCGACTGAACTTCTAGGATTCCTACTTACACTCTTCTGGTCAATAGAAATGGAAGGTGAGAGACCTGTCATCAGATCCACCTTAGGTTTCTCAAGCATTCCTAGGAACTGGCGAGCGTATGGAGAGAGGGACTCTATGAACCGTCGCTGACCTTCACTATAAATCGTGTCAAACACAAGAGAACTCTTTCCAGATCCCGATAGACCAGTGACGACAGTCATTGCATTCTTTGGAATTGTAACATCAATATGTTTGAGATTATGTTCAGCAGCACCTAAAACAATGATAGACCTAGGACCATCTGATTCCGTTTCTTTAGGTCCAGTACTATTCTTTGCTGCTGAGTTCACTATTCCATTCCCTCGATTCTCTTTCGGAAACCAGCAATCTGGTCGCGAAGCTTCGCAGCTCGCTCAAACTCCAGATTTCGTGCAGCCTCCTTCATCTGTTCCTCTAACTCGATGATATAGTCTGCAAGTTCATCAACCTCAAATGGATCAAAGTCCTCAATCCTTGTCTGGACTTCTTTCTCAAATGACACCATACCTTGAGCTATGTCTTGTATATCCTTCACTATGGATACTGGTTGGATACCATGATCCTCATTGTACTTTAGCTGGTACTTACGGCGTCGATTAGTCTCATCGATAGCAATCTGCATAGCGCCTGAAACATGATCCCCGTAGAGGATTACTCGACCACTCGCATTTCTTGCTGCACGTCCCATAGTTTGAACTAGTGCCCAATCAGTTCTCAAGAAACCCTCCTTATCTGCATCGAGTATTGCAACAAGAGCGACTTCTGGAATGTCGAGACCCTCTCTAAGGAGATTGATACCAACAAGAACATCGAATTTTCCCTGACGAAGTTCTCGGACAATCTCTATCCGTTCGACAGTCCCGATATCAGAATGCAGATAACGAGCTTTAATTCCAGCTTCAATGAGATATTCGCTTAACATTTCAGCGGTCTTCTTCGTAAGAGTTGTTACGAGAGTCCGATTGCCATCAGTGATAGTCTTTCGTATCTCTCCCAGGAGATGATCCACCTGACCCACGACAGGCTTAACAGTAATCTCAGGATCTACTAATCCTGTAGGACGTACAAGCTGTTCAACAATCTGTCGACTTAGTTTTCGCTCATATAATCCAGGGGTAGCACTAGTATAGATGACATGTTTCATGTATTTCTCGAACTCATGGAATTTCAACGGACGGTTATCCGAGGCTGAAGGTAATCTAAATCCATAATCAATTAGATTCTTCTTTCGAGAGAGGTCACCATTATACATTCCACGAACTTGTGGAATTGTCATATGACTCTCATCGATAACCATCAAGAAGTCATCTGGAAAGTAATCTAGCAAGGTATATGGTTTCTGTCCAACATCACGGCCATCAATAAACCGCGAATAATTCTCGATACCAGTACACATTCCGGTTTCTCGAAGCATCTCTAAATCATACAAAGTCCGTCGTTTGAGACGATCAGCCTCTACAAGCTTGTCCTCTTTTTTAAACCATTCAACTCGTCCTTCCATCTCTTGTTCAATATCATCAAGAACCTCAATGACCTTCTCGCGGCGTGCTATATGATGACGTGCTGGATAAAGCTCATACCACTCAGGAGAAGCAATCTTTCGTGCAGTCAATCTTTCAAGAATGGTCAGGCGTTCTACGACATCTCCATCTAATTCAATCCGAATACTATCTTCGGAAGCAGCAGGATAGACATCGATAACATCGCCACGAACTCTGAAGATACCCGGTTTGATATCCATATCATTTCGTTCGTATTGCATGGCTACTAATCGCTCTAGAAGCTCTCGTCTGTCAATGTGCTTTCCTCTCTCAATCATCATTCTGAAGTAATCGTATTCGCTAGGGTCTCCAACTCCATAGATACAAGACACCGATGCTACTACAACAACATCTCTTCGAGACCTCAAAGAATTAGTCGTGGAGTGACGTAACCGCTCAATTTCAGCATTAATGTCAGTTTCTTTCTCAATGTACATATCCTTCGAAGGAACATATGCTTCTGGCTGGTAATAATCATAGTAGGAAACAAAATACTCGACAGCATTTGACGGAAAGAACTGCTTGTATTCAGAGGCAAGCTGCGCTGCAAGAGTCTTGTTATGAGACAAGACAAGAGTTGGTTTCTTCACAGCTTCAATGACATTTGCCATTGTGAAAGTTTTGCCAGATCCAGTCACACCAAGCAATGTCTGATGCTGCAGACCACTCTCTACACCCTCTATCAACTTCTCTATTGCCTCTGGTTGATCACCAGTAGGCTTGAAAAGTGCTTCAAGCTTAAATTCAGTCATCTGCTTCTGCCTCGTGTCTTCTAAATTCCATTTCCAAGATTGTAAGTAATCTTTGTGGTATCTGCCAAGCCTCGATAATCACTGACGACTACTCCTATTACTATGATTTTTTGAACATCAAAGTTCGTAGTAGCGAATGTGAAAGTAGAGGAGAGATGGTCGAAACTAACACAGGTTATGCCAGTACATCAATCAGACTTGGTAGACCTCTATTAATCTATAAAGCTCGGTAGTGCCGAGATTACAAATTTCAAAATGAAAAAAAGAGGGCGTAACGCCCTCATAGTCTGATTTTTTTTTTTGTTTCATACTAGTAGTTCAGTATTTCTCTAGCTTCATGGCATGATATAATCGAATGATGCCAATATGGTGTGTGAAGTAGTGACAACATTTCCCAAGAAATCAACCCACTCAATCATAATTGTGAAAGTTGCTACAGGATAATCAGAGGGATTGGATATTTTCCACTCCAATTCGAGGGAAGATGTAATTAAATTAGGTTCATTGGCATAATCAATTTGAATGTTAATTGGATCATTTGCTGCTGCTATTCGATTTTCCTCTATTGCGTATTTTTCATAGGATTGAATTTGATATTCGTAATAGTTGCCAATTACTTCAGCTGCAAGTCCAGTAACAATGAAAAGATAAGGTTGTGTCATGCCCAAAGCTTTCAAACCAATTCCCAAACCGGTGGTGAACAATCTAGTGCCCCATCTAACAATGCCACTTTGGCAAGCGACATATTCTTTGTCAATGGTATGTCTTACACCATCAGGAATATCGATTTGTTTATCGTTTCCTTCAATAATTCCATTTTCCTCTATCTTTGCTTCACCTGAGCTAACTTCTACAATAAAATTCACTGAGTTGATGTGACATGTTTGACCAGTTCTAATGACAACACTTGGCATTAAGCTTAGTTCAAATTGCGAGTATTCACATTCTGCTTTGATTAAGCCAAGGCTGAAAGAAATGACGCAATCGCCACGAATGATATCCTCCATTTCAGTATTCCTAAAACAAGATAGCTTTGCGATGTCCACAAAGGCACTAAACGATTGATCGTTAGTACTTACTCCCTCCATTATTACCTCTAGGTACTCCAAAGATGAAGGTAATGAGAATTGAGTCTTTACATTGACAGAATGCCAGTTGCCATCATCAGGCAAAGAAATCCAGTCGCCTCCAACAACAACATATGATGTCTGACCTGTAGCTTTGTAGATAATGACTCCACGAACAATGACATCAGATGAATCACGTCTTGCTAGATACGTGAATGCTATATTCTGACCCTCAACGGCACTTAAAGTGAAATCATTAGGTACTGTACCCAAGCTCTGTTTGAGATACCAATGTTTGGATTGCACCATGCTCGCTGGAGCCCGCCAGACTTTGTCATTGTAATTATCAGGTTCTGGAAATATATATCCATGGTCCATCGGATCGCTGCCATCATAATCCTTCCAGAAAGTTAAATCTCCACTAATATCAAAGTCTGATTCATGTATAGGTGTTTCAAATGGATCCAAATTGTCATGAGGATTAGCTATTGTAAGCATCGTACATTCTCTTACATAGCCACATTCCATATCAACACTATAGCCTAAATTATTATTTGCGGCTCTGTACAGCATAGATAAATGAACACCGACTATTGGTTGAGAGTTTTGAATTTCTGCAAGAGTGTTTTGAGGATTCAGGTATTGCATTGAATCAGAAGAATCATCAGCATATCCAACCTTTAAGGTGCCAGAAATGTCTCTTTGAATTATTAGTATATACGTCTGAGCTCCATGAATGTCAAAGTAATTTCCAGTATCAGTAGTAGAACCAGCTTTTGCATAGCCATAGATTTCCTGATAGGTTTGATCTGCTTGAGGTTGCCAATAATATGGGTGACGTATATCCCACATAGATGCAATTGGAGTAGTAATTCCGGAAGTAAATAATTCTAGGCCGATTTTTTGTTCAGGCCATAATGAACATACTCCGATATGCACTTCAGCTACAAAGCAGAATGCACCCTCGATATACAAGTCGTCTTGTTTCAAGATATGACCTGTCCAATCAGGCTGTGCCAATGTAGTTTGATATTGATAGTGAAGTGCCCCATCAATCGGAAGATCAGGATTAGTGCGCAAAAAGGCAGAGCATTGATCAAGTGGCGTTTGAGGATCATTCACTTCTTCTAGTGTCCATATATCAGTTGTCCAATCATGTACATCCGGAGCGCGATATGCAAATTCGTCATCTATGAAGTCAACACCAATAGACTCCTCAGAATCAGGTACAGGCGATTCCGGCATTCCTCGATATGTTATCTCTAAATATGGTCGAAATAATGATGATGATTCTTTTGAGTACAGAAATATAGAATCGCCATCACTACAACAAAGGGTGATTGAAATCGACCCATCAGTACCTTGAGCTGCTGTCACATCCCACATCTGATAAGCTCCAGCGCTAGGCTGAGGAGTATGCATTATCTCGGTATCTAGAAGAATCCCCATATCTGGCTCATTGGATTGAGTGATACTCTCTTCATTCCAACTGCATGAAGAGCTATGCGCATAAATTGTACCACCGCCGTTGTTTATATTCATGTTATAATAGATATAGAGAACAGCCTTCTCGATGCATGGATTTGCAATATTGAACTTTAACCACGATTTACTGTCCCCACTCGAAACGTGGAGTAGTTCAGTGTTATAGTTCTCGTCTGGTTCATAGTCGCCATACGAAGCAGTGAATGCATCATCAGTAGGTTCTATGGTCCACACTTCATCGACAACTATAGTCGCAGGACCATAATACGTCACAGGATAGCAACCATTCTTTGAGTTTCTGGCCAAAATCTGATAATGAAATTCACCACCCATAAAGGGTATTTTATCCTTTGGAAGCGATACAGAATAAGATGCTTGCTTGTCTGTAGTTGAGAAAAACAGGTCTTCAGTATCCATGATTGCATCCTCACTCCACCAACATTGAGAGAGATAACCAGTTGATGTATCATCCCAATCAACATCCCAAGAGATTGTAATTCCTACAGATCCGCCAATAGTCACATCTACATTGCTTATTACAGCAGGATCGGGTGGAGGTGGTGGCGGTACGACAGTCATGAGAATGGTTCCCATGTTTGTCACATAGTCCACAGGTGTAGCATATCTAATTGCATCTAGATATCCCGTCTTTGTAACTACAACTTGCCAACCACACTCGTAATTGGTCGGTCTTCTAGTGGTTGAGAATGAGAAGTATCCCGAGGTAGATGTGTACACATACCCAAGGTATACGAAATCATTGAATACTTGCACCTTTGCGTTGGCAATTGCTGAAAGCGTAGTACTATTTTTTACATAGCCTCGCACATACCATGTTGAACCAGGAGCGACTGCATCAACAGCAAAAAGTGGTGTTGAAATCATCACAATAAATATGGTGGCTACTAGAACCACCTTCTTGTTGTTTATAATCAATCTTCTTTCCCTCAATATCACGAATTGTCTTCAACTTGATTATGAAGATACTAAATAGTATTGCACTAGAAATATAAACATACTGAACTTTTATGTAAGAAATAATAAATGCAATAGCTGAAAATGGGTTTATACATTGCAATTGTTGTGGCGATTTTTGTGACAAGTATACAAAAGTGAGATGTTCAACAGGCGCAGGTGAGAACAGAATGAGTCTTTGTTTTAATGTGACAAGTATACAAAAGTGAGATGTTCAACCAACCATCATCATACGGAGAGAAAGTGTGTAATCAGTATAATGGAAAGATAATTTCTTGATAAAAGTTCAAGAATTAAAACTACGCAGTTCGGAATCCTTTTTTTATGCTAAAAGCCAAAAAGGATTGACCTGAAAATGATACCAAAACATAAAATACGGATATTTATGCTTGGAGCATTAATTCTTCTTATCGTTCTGAGTCCTTTAATATCTTCAACGATTGCTGTCAATCAATCGCCAGTATTCTATGTTTCCGAAACTGACTCAATCACGGGAGGAACAGGATATTCCATTATTAATCAAACGCATACCCCTGAAAGAAATATTACAGTCTATAATGGGAATGTCCTTGACAGTGATGCTGATTGGGTACTTGATGATGGTCACTATCAGTCAGTAATGGATCGTAAAGGTATTGATTCAGTATATCAGAAAAGCGACGGGATTCATGTAATACTTGAAGGGTATCACAAGTATGGAGACAATTATTTCGATTCTGAGGCTATATTCAGAGGCATGCCCATTCTTCCCGTAATGAATTATTCTGAGGTAGAAGTCGCAGTTAAGGTGAGAACCATTAGTGGCTCGGCAGTAATCAATCTAAGTGTGATGTTTAAAGATCCCTCAAGTTACGAATTTTCTGCAGCTAATGAAACTGGTATTGAGCTTGATACAAAAATGCAGAATGTAATATCATTAACTCCCAGTCTTAGTCACATCAGAGAAATCACTCAGGGACTATCAGCAGAGTGCGTCATTGTTGTTACTATCACTTCTCAAGTGAAGTCTGAAGTTGTCATTGAGGAAGTTAGAATTACTGCAATATCCAATGAGGACCTTTACCCCATAACCATCGATATACAAGCGCCAGATGGTGAAAGCTTAGTTTCGAACGAATATACCGATCGGCTGGGAGGAATTTTACGTGAAGGATGGGATAGCCCAACAGTATTTCATTATTATACGTACCAACCAGTAGTATGGCTAAATCACACTGAAGATGAGAATAATCCAGGTCTACTGCTTATTCGAAAGACAAATGAAACATTCTATCTCAAGGAGGGAGTATATAGTGGTGTGGCAGGTTGGGGAAAAATCGATTCTTCTTTTGGATTAGACTCAATTATTGCAGGCATCAATATCACAATCACTGTTTCTGCGGATAATGCAGTGACTATACTGATAAGAATCCAAGCTGTGCGACTTTTCATTACCATTAGTCCTATTTTTGCATACACTCGTATCGAAATAGATAGTACTGATGGATCCGAATTTTATTATATTGATTATCCTATTTCACCGGAAGAATATCTCTACTTACCTATAGTGACAAACTTCACAATAAAAGTGAGCCCACTACAATACAACTCCCGCCAGATAGATGAGATGCAACGTGTTTTTTCCTTGCAGAATCAATTTTCAACAAGAATAACAAAATCAGCTGAATCAAATATTCTAGTAACGATAAACTTCTCGGACTTTGAAGTCCTTGGTTTCATCTTTGATGCCGGATTTATTATTCAAGTCATTTCAGTCATCTGCATTATAGGTATTATATTGCTGACAATATATGAGAATAAGAAATGGACTAAACCAAAAATTCAACCAAGCCTTCTTCCACTTGCTACAATTCTGGTGAGTATATTTACACCGTGGATTAACTACAGAATGCTTACAAGCGCTAATCCTGAAACGCTAATCTATGGTAATGTCTTTGTTCCCATTTTGATGACACTGTGGGGTTCAACTGGCAGTTCAATTACAATTGCTCCAAGTAGTTATCTTCATCCTAATCTCATATTACTTGGAGGACTGTACTGGCTCCCAGTAGGATATCTAGTCTATGAGATTGTATACAAAAGAAGTGTGCTTTCTTTTGAGTATCTAGAAAAAGTTGACTCCTTACTAGTTATTCTCATCCTACTAGGTCCACTTGTGCTTGCGATTAATTACCTAAATATGTGTCTAACAGGAATATGTACAGTGTCCATTGGGCTAATTGCTACCATTGCAATTCTTCCAATGTGGATCTTGGCAAAAGTAATTGATGAAAAACAAAAAGCAACTGCTCAATGATGGTACTGGTTCGATGAAGGAAGTTCATAAAGTATCAGGTGATTAACTGAGGCACCATATTTACAATAAATCTCACCCCCAAAAAGAGGTTACAGACCGAAACCACTATAACTACATCGAAATTCGCGCTCCTGCCAATGCCGGGACCATTAAGCACTTGGAGCGCGAAAAAAAGGGATGACCTCAGACTGTCCAGACGGGTATTGCAAACAAAAGATACAAGCAATTGACAACGCGATTGGACATGAAAAGAATGAATGGTCAACCATCCTATATGATGCAAAGAACTATGATGATGTTACTAATGCACTTCGCTTTTGTGAAGTTTTTAAACTTGAAGCAAGAGTGCGTGTTACGCATGATGGATACAAGGTCCAATTTCGAAATTCAAATCTATAACTAATTGTTAGTGCATACGATCATTTTCTATACAATGTCAGACTCAATGAATGACCACAGTGTCTGCATGTAACGACTTCTTTCTGCTTAATTCTGCGAACCTGTTCAATATTCAGACTAGCGCCACAATTCAGACATACCCAAGTATCAATTCCTTTTCTTAAATCTTCTAGAGTAATTGGCAACATTGCTTTATCGCTACCAAAAGAAGCCACTCTCAGAAGTGCCTTGTTCTCGTCTACAACGCCTTCAATCGAAATCGTGACAGCTACTCTATTCTGAGTATATTTTCCTTCAGCATATCCTCGGATTGTACCTTTGAATACACCATCCTCAACGTTAGCATATGCATCAATTGTATAGAAATTACGCGATGGAAGATAATGCTCAGCTCGACGAAACAAAACCTCAGGATTCCAATCTAAAGAGAATTCCTCGCTTGTGCCATTAAAATCCTTGAGAGTTAAATCGAATTGTTCAGGTGTGGATTGAAGCGGCTTGAGTAGGTCGCAGACCGATCTGATAGTGTACTGTTTTGCATGGATTGTGTGTGTATGGTCCTGATAATCAATAAACGTTACAGCGGCAACGATGCTTCCTTTCACACAATCCTTTGTTGGAACAAATGCAAAACCAGGTGAGCGAAAACCACCAATTTCAATTCGAGACATGACCTTTGCAGCAGAACCCACTAACTCAAGACAATCTCTAGGATAAGCAACGATGGTCACTGCGACATTCGTGATGACAGAAGTGCTATCATTCCTAATCTTGACCTTATATTCGAACTTTCCACCGACTAGCTCGCATCCTCTAAACACAGAAACGCCTTTGATGAGTTTGGCGCTATCAATTTCCATTTGCGTTATAGTACTTGTTGATGCAGGCGCTGATTTTGATAACTCTGTGGATGCACCTTCAAATCCTAGAGAAGAAACACTGGAAAGAGATCGTGCGCGTGGTTTCTGGTCACTTCTGCAATAGAGATCTAATGTAAGAGTGTGGGAGCAGTATCGACATTTTAGAATCTCTCCAGCTTCAAGCTCCATCACTTGATCAGGATTCAATCTTGCACCACACTCAAGACAAATCCATGCATCAATCTTGTCAGCAATCTCTCCTATTGTTGTAGGAAACATTGCGTCATCATCACCAGAGACTTCAACCTCTGCAACGCATTCGTCAGTATTTACAGCACCTATAACTTTGATAAGAACTGCTACTCTTCGTTTGGTGTATTTTCCAAGCGCAAATCCTCGAATTTGACCATAGACTTGTTCATCAACTATTTCTCTCTGAACATCAATGAGATAGAAGTTCATGAGAGGCAATACCTTTGTTGCTTTTTCTAGGATAACAGATGCGTTCCATCGCAGATTGACCTTATTTCCGCCGCCAACTAGAGAACGGAAGACATCTTGATATTCTTCCAAAGATGTTTCGTAGGGTTGAAGTAAATCACAAACTGAGCGAATAACAAATGGACTCACTTGAATTGAGTGGACTTCATCCTGATGGTCAACATAAGAAACAACAGCCACGATATTTCCTTCAACACAGTCCCTTGTTGGTGTAAAGATAAACGACTCTGTGACAAAAGTGTCCATTTCAAGTCTGGGTTGGACTTTAACATAATCTGACGAGATATGGAGACACTCTTTTGGATAAGCGACAATAGTAGAGGTAATATCAGTTATGACTGATTCCAAGCAGCTCTTTATTGTAATTTTATACACGAATCTGTTGCCAACCATGTCAAGACTTGCAAAGACAAAGACATCCTTCGATACAGGATTGGTTTCCTCAGTCAATGGTTCAATGGATACCATTTGCCGAGAATCAACTTTAGAATCTGTGATATCCAGATTATCTTGAATGGCTTCTGAGGTAATTGACTTAACAATGGGCAGAACTTCTCCTTTTGGCAAATTTCTAAGTGTCTTTTTCACTTCCTTGGGGAATACTTCAGTCGTGGCAACCGTTATTGATTCTGGAATTATAGTGATAGCAGCTTTCTTTCTCAACTGCACCCCTGATTCGCTCAATTGCTTCTGTCGTAATCTTCGAATTCGCAACCAAGCTGAACGACTCTGGGTTGAACGCTCATCATCTAGTCTAAAGAGGATCTGTCTTGTTTCTTTGTCAATACTGCCGGTTTTTCGCACAAGCTGTTTGTATTCCTGCTTGGCATTATAATTCTCTGCAAACACAACGGATAATTCGCGTTCATAAAGAAAATCATCTTCATCAATGGCAACCATTCGGAGTAGGATAATCCGATGCTCTATACTTCGAATCAATTCCTCTGTCGTTTTTGCAGGCAAGATATATAGACGCCCTTTGAAACTCTCGCATTCTTAGCCAAGATATCTATGAGATTGTAATCCTGAAGTGTTAATAGGTTTTTCAAAGTATCAGAGTCATTTAAGAGAGAAGTCTATATGGAGGTTATTCGGGACTTGAGTTCAATGACCGACAGTGAACGAGAAAAATTGCTATCACGTGCAGAAGATTTACTTAAATGGGCAGCAAGCCAAAATTCAGATCAACCAATTATGCTTATGATTAGACATTCACATCGAGATGTATTAAAAGATCAAAAGGATATGCTTGGAGGAGGATTAACAGAATTAGGTAAAGAACTCTCCTTTGAAGTTGGAAGACTATTACCTACTTCATTAAAGGCTCATTTTTTCTTCAGTATTGTTCCGCGATGCTTCGAAACTGCAAAAGCAATTGCACAAGGATTTTCTGAAAATGGAGGAGAAATCATAGATATGGACCCGCTTCCAACACTTGTGAGGCCGGAGTATTCCAATCAAGAGGTCTGGACGAATCTCCAACCAAATGGTGAAAATGTGATTGAATTTGTAAACAGATGGGCATATGGGAAATTTGAAGGGATAGAACCATTTGTTGAGTTCAAGGAAAGATTGATGAATGATACACTTAGGAGACTACTCTCTTTAACCGAACCGCAAATGCATATACATGTCACACACGACCTCTCCTTGATGTCAGCAAAACGCATGTTTTTTGATAGAGCACTTGAATGGGAAGATAGAGAACCATTCTTGAGTGGTCTTGGAGTAACTTTGAGAAGTAATAATCCCATCCTTTTTGTTACAGGCAGAGAACTACCAGTGAATTCATCATTGCTATAAACTTCTGATTCTTTTCCCCCTAAGAATATTTTATCATGAGCCACCTGTATTGAATTTAGCGAAAATTAATTTGCATTTGCGAGAAATTTTACGTAGATGGGAATAGTTGAGGAACATCAGTATTGATCTGCAAAGACATGGAATAATGCCTGGTGATGCATTCGAAGGGAAAGTCATCATTACTACAGATAAACCATTTGACTGTAATCGAGTTGTCTTGAAAATAAGAGGAAAAGAACATACAGAGTGTAATTCAGGTGAGAATCGTTTAAGTGAAGATAGGAGTACTATTGGTAAGGTATATAGAATTAAAGAAGGTTGCACACTCCCTGAAGGAACAACTACGATACCGTTTTCAATTCAACTACCCAAAAACCTACCTCCAACCTATATAGGATATTACGGATATATCAATTACAATGCAGAAGCTGTTGTTGAGGTGGATTGGGCAATTGATCCCAAGTATAAGGTTACATTTCAAGTTATGCAGAAAATGCCACCAATCATAGAAAAGACGGATCGATTAGAGCCATCGACATTATCAGAGGATGAATTGCAGATTGAGCTAGAAGAAGATGTTCTGAGATTGAGTTCAGGCATCAAGGTACGTTTTAGAGTTAAAGAACGAGGCAGAGTCAGAGGAGTAAGGTGTGAGATTATCCGACACGAGTCCATATCTTGTAGAGGTTTAAGTCCAAATCATGACGGAACGATGGTTAGAAAATTTTTTGAAATTGGATACAATGAATTCGATAGATGGCTAGAGATGAATATTGGAGAAAATTGGAAATACCATCTTCCTCTCCAATCAGAATTGTTTGATGTCACATATTTTCTAAAGGTGACACTTGATGTAGGATTAGCAATTGATCCATCAATTAAGTACCCACTTAGATTATCTGATGATGTGCTTGAAAAGGACATATTTGAAGAGATAGCCATTGACTTAGGATTTGATAAATGGTAGAGGAAGCACTCCACTTGTATGTGTCCTGCTTCACAATACCATCAAAAACATTCTATCGCATAGCGACTCTATAATCACGAATAAAAGAGGATCGAAATGAAGTGTCTTTAATGACCTTGTTCACAACATCATCAAGTCTTCCTCTGAATCCGGCACCTTCGAGCTTTTCGAGATTATGAACGATTATTGAAACTTCACCACTGGATATTCCAGCTCTAGTTAGCATGCTTTTATAGTCGGACATTATTAGAACCTCACGAGATTCAAGCTTTATCACAAAATTCTTGAATATATATTTCTTCTCAGTTTATTCCCGATATTTTTCATTGAGGAAAACTGCTCAGGTAGTGTGTAAGTTGTCAAAGTAATGATCTAAAGGTAATGTAACTCCAAAGCGATTTTCACGTATCATGCGAGATTCGGTCCTGGTTGGAAGATGTGGATGCTTGGTAAGCGAATATGTGACTCGCATTGGCGTACATTCAACAAATATGTGAATCTGTGCGTTGCTGGCGAGAGTTCTACTAACAAATGGGTTTCTTCTAACACAAGCTTGGTGTCCAGTACTAATGAGAGTGACCAAATTAGATTCAAGAGAACGCACCATTAACCGTGCAGCCATATGTGTGATTTGCTGTGCTTTCTCTGCGTCATATCCTTCCTGAAAAAACAAATCAGGTAACCCCGGAATTATGAGAAGTTTTGCATGAACATGTTCAAGAAACTTGTCTAGTTGGTGAACAATCAAATCATAGGTTTGAGAGGAGTTGAAGGCTCGTGAAACAAAGATGTTATCCATAACTGATTCAATCTCAAGATCATACTCTGATGCATAGTCAGTTAGTTTGATGGTGTCGATCATATTTGAGCTATCAATAATAATGACGGGACTTTCCATTCCGCCATTCTCTTTAGAAACTTGAGCCCAGACAGCAGCTCGAAGAAAGTCTTCATGAATGATAGAATCACCATAGAACAGGTGAATCAGGCCTCTCTCATAACCACCATTAAGTAGTCGATTCATTGCTGGAACACCAGTTCCGACTACCTCACGATTAAACGAATCAGCAGTCTGAAATCCAGATTTGTATTTCATTGTTTTATCCCACTAGGAAATCAATAATACATAGTTGAAATTCATCTAGTGGGATTTGGTATGCAATAATGACATAATACCGATAAAAGATACACTTTGACATTACAAATCTGAATGAATCCATTTGAAGGAGATATGGCATTATTAACCATGGAGATGTACTAATTCTATTTAGCTATGGAGTCGTCGCATAAGTTTTCGGACAGACAGCCAGATTGAAAATTGAAACATCAGTTCACAATTTCGTTGAAGTAAAAACAGCAGTATATTGATCCCATAATTCTTGATTATCGGGGTAGAGAGGGAGAAGAATTTCTAACATCCCGAGTGCGTCTAACATGTTACCTCTCAGACGACATCTTTGCATGAGTCGAAACAAAATATGCGACTCTCTTGCACCCAACTCAAATGCCATCCGATAAGCACGCTCAGATTGAACAAAATCATCAATCTGATAAAGAATGTCGCCCCATATAGACCAAGTCCATGCATTTCCTGTATCGAAGTCAAGAGACCTCTCTATGGCTTCAAGAGCATCGGTTACTTGCCCAGTCATCATATATACAAGAGCCAAGGAGTTCCACATGGTCGGATTCTGAGGTTCAAGCATCATTGAACGAAGACATGCGTATTCTGGATTGAAGGACTGTTGATTGGAGGAAGTACCTGTATCATCAGGCATTGTGGTAGCTTTCAACATCACTTCATGAAAATTCCTCAAGATACTCGCATCTTCAACCTCAGATCCAACCATTGACTTGTCCTCATGTTATTCTCTTTGAATCTATGGTCCATCATAGTATATTCTCGCAAATTCGAACCTAGTGACATTCTCATCAAACAAGACTTGAGGTTTCTTTATTCTGGCAGGGTTTTCCTTGCATTCTTTTTTGTCTTTTAACATCATCTTGCATCCTACAGCAGTTCACTCAAACATATCTGCAGGATTAATACTGAATTAAAAGAATACATATGTTTTGAGACCAGTAGAAACATTCTATACAAGTCATTTTAAATTTTTCAGACACTCTAAATCCTTTGATACACTAAATAGACATTAAAATTATCTAATTATGGTGAAATGGTATTCATAAGTTTCTAATAATTTTTCAAAGTGCCTGAATTGTAAAAATTATACACTAGAGGAATCGTGCAGTTATTAGATAATACTTCATCTACTCCAAACAAAGAAGACTATCT
>JAEOUN010000094.1 GCA_016839245.1 Candidatus Thorarchaeota archaeon | reverse complement strand
AGGAATGAGACAGGCTGGAATCATTGCAGCCCCCATGATTGTTGCACTTGACAAGATGGTGGACCGATTAAAGGAAGATCATGAAAATGCGAAATATTTGTATCATGCACTGAAGGACATTCCAAATCTGATTATCGATGAACCTGAGACTAATATCATCTTCCTTGGTCTTGATAAATTGCCATTCGATGCAATGGAACTATCAAAACAATTGGCCAAGGAGAATATTCTGGTCTATGGCGGATACGGTGAAAGAACAAGATTGGTACTAAACCGCATGGTCAATCGCGATGATGTCATTAAAGTTGTTGAAGTCCTCAATAGAATTCTATATCCTTCATGATGACTAATCAAGACTTTGACTGACAATTGCAATCATCAATAATTTGGCGAATGTGCTTTTCCCAACTTGGAGCTATCTCAAGAGCTTTCTCAGCACAGTGCCTGGCTTCATCATATTGCCGTAACTTGTAATGCAGCTTGCTCTTGTAGTACCAAGCGTGAGCATAATCAGCGTCAAGCTCTATTGCCTTACCATATGCCTTTAGAGCATCAGCATATTGTCCATTAGCTTCGTGACTCTTGGCTTCTCGATACAACTCATAGCGAGATTGTCTTCCTTCAGACAAAGAACGCACCTCCTAGGTCATATATATTAGTGCAAATGTTCAGATAAGGTTTGCACTTTACTTGGAAGTTTGACACAGTTCTATGAGAACGCCACCAGAACTCTTTGGATGAATGAAAGCAATCTTCATGTTGTGGGCACCAGTTCTGACCTCAGTATCTATAAGTCGTGCTCCAGCCGCTTTATGTTGTGCAAGTGCTTCAGTGATATCATCGACGAGAATTGCAATGTGATGGATACCTCCACCGCGTTTTTCGAGAAATCCAGCTATTGGACTATCATCTGTGATCGGCTCTAACAGCTCAAAGCGGCTCTCTCCAATTTTCAGAAAGGCAACACGTACTTTTTGTTCTGGAACTTCTTCTGAACCCAAGTACTCAAGACCTAAGATATCTCTATAGTAATTTAGCCAAGCATCAATGCTCTCTACAGCAATCCCAACATGATCTATCTTTTCAACTACCACTATACCACCATCCTAAAGATCAGCTGCTTTGTACTCTCCAAAAACATCTCTTAGTACACCACATATCTCACCAAGAGTGCAATATGCCTTGACGGCATTAAGAATGATTGGAACGAGATTTTCATCTCCTTCTGCACCTTTACGTAAAGCTTTGAGACATTCGACTACTTGTGTTTCGTCTCGTTCTCCCTTAATAGTAACAAGTTGTCTGATTTGTTCCTTCTCGGCTTCTGGATTGACTCGAAGGTATGCAAACCTATGTTCTTCTTCAATAGCAAATTTATTGAGTCCAACCACAATCTGTTTCTTCTCGTCAACAAGCTTTTGGAAGGCATAAGCTGCATCATGTATTTCTTTCTGGATGTATCCCTTCTCAATTGCTTTTGGAGCGCCGCCTATATCATCAATCTTCTTGATGTATTCATTTGCTTGTTTTTCAATTTCATTGGTTAGAGATTCAATATAATAGGATCCAGCAAGAGGATCGACTGTATCTGCCACTCCAGATTCATAAGCGATAATTTGCTGAGTCCGAAGTGCAATTTGAACAGAGTCCTCAGTAGGTAGAGAGAGCGCTTCATCTCTGGAATTTGTATGAAGTGATTGAGTCCCGCCCAAAACAGCTTGGAGTGCCTGAAGGGTCACGCGGACTACATTGTTATCTGGTTGTTGGGCAGTTAATGTGCATCCTGCAGTCTGGGTGTGAAAACGCATTTTCAACGAATTTTCGTTTGTGGCATTGAATCGTTCTTGCATTATCCTTGCCCACAGCCTTCGCGCGGCACGGAATTTGCAAATCTCCTCTAGGAAGTCACTGTGAGACCCAAAGAAGAACGATAGACGGGATGCAAAATCATCGACATCAAGACCCACATCTATCGCTGCTTGAACATAAGAGATTCCATCAGCAAGAGTGAATGCAACTTCTTGTACGGCTGTTGAACCGGCTTCTCTGATATGATAGCCAGAGATTGAGATTGTATTCCAGAGCGGCATATTCACACTGCAAAACTTGAAGACATCAGTAATCAGTCGCATTGATGGAGTAGGTGGAAAAATGTAAGTGCCACGGGCAATGTATTCTTTTAAAATATCATTTTGAATTGTTCCACGTAGTCTTTCCATTGGGACACCCTGTTTCTCTGCCACAGCAACGTACATAGCAAGAAGTACAGCTGCTGGAGCGTTGATTGTCATAGAGGTTGAAACCTTGTCAAGAGGAATACCATCAAAGAGAACCTCCATATCTGCAAGCGAGTCTATTGCCACACCAACCTTTCCAACTTCACCCTGGGCTAATGGATGATCTGAGTCATAGCCAATCTGTGTGGGAAGGTCAAAAGCAACCGAGAGACCAGTCTGTCCTTGTTCAAGAAGGAACTTGAAGCGCTCGTTGGATTCTTTAGCTGTAGCAAATCCACTGTATTGTCGCATAGTCCAGAATCGACCACGATAACCAGTGGGCTGGACGCCTCGTGTAAATGGATATTCACCTGGAAAACCAAGATCACGTTCATAATCGAAATCCTGGATATCCATCGGAGAATAAAGTCGGGATACCAGTATATTAGAGATAGTATGAAAGATCTCTTTTCTTTCAGGATATTTCTCAATGGTCTTTTTGACTAGGTTCTCATTCCAATGCTTCAAAGCATCAGCGAGCGTCTTGTTATCGCCCAAAATGTTTCACCTACTTTCACGAAATAGAAAAGCGGTAATAAGTTCCTCAGCAAGAGTGTATGGATCCTTTTTCCTTTTTGCAATCTGCTTGATTGCATCTTCATATTCTGGTCGGCCCTGCAGTTTTTGTGATAACTCTTGAGTTAGTTTGTACTTCATGAGCTCATCTAATTCTTCTCTGCTTCGTTGTAGTCCTTTCTTTTCAAGTAGACCACTCTCTTTGAGATATTTTAGATGGTCTTGAATCTTGCCTACAAGTTCATGAATTCCATCTCCATTTCTGGAGTTGGTCAATACTACAGGTGGTCGCCAGTCACGATTTCGTGGATCAATATCTAGCATCGCATTGATTTCTGTTACCTTCTTATCAGCCCCAGGAACATCACTCTTGTTGACGACAAAGATATCAGCAATCTCCATAATTCCAGCTTTTATCGCTTGGATATCATCACCAGCCCCAGGGATGTCTACAACCAAGACTGTGTGCGCGATATCAATGACTTCAACTTCGGATTGCCCAGCGCCAACTGTTTCGACAAAAATGATGTCTTTACCAAATGCATCAATTGCTCGTACTGTGTCAGCTGTCGCACGAGCTAGACCACCCAGATGACCTCTTGTACCCATGCTTCTGACATAGACTTCATCATCTAGACTATGTTCTTGCATACGTATTCTATCACCAAGTAGGGCACCACCAGTAAACGGACTTGATGGATCAACACAGACAATGCCAATTGTTTTTCCTTGCTTTCGAAATTCTCTTGTTAATTGTGTCACAAGCGAACTCTTTCCTGATCCTGGTGGACCGGTGACACCGATGATGTGTGCGTTCCCAGTATGAAGATACAATTTGCCTAGAGCATCTAAAGCACACATATCTTCATCTTCGATAAGAGAGATGAGCCGAGCAAGAAACCGTCTCTTGTGATTCAATACACCATTAACCAGTTCATTAACTGACAATAGGCTTTCCTCACACGAAAGGATCTATAGTTTGACGTTAGCTCGGATATATTCAACTATCGTATCCAGAGGGGTACCGGGACCAAAAATCTCTCCAATCCCAGCCTTCTTTAGTCCAGGGATATCATCCTCAGGAATGATACCGCCTCCAACCACTAAGATATCCTCAGCGCCATCTGCTTTCAACAATTCCATGACTTTGGGAAAGAGCGCATTGTGGGCGCCGCTTAGGATACTCAGACCGATACAATGGACACCTTCATCGAGAGCTGCACGTACAATCATTTCTGGTGTCTGTCTAAGTCCAGTGTAAATTACTTCCATTCCAGCATCTCGTAAGGCTCGTGCCACAATCTTTGCACCACGGTCGTGACCGTCTAAGCCGGGCTTTGCAACAAGCACACGTATTTTCTTTGATGAACTCAAGAACCCACCTCAGGTTGATGACTCATCCGAGTGAACGCCAGTGACGATATAAAGGCTTTCGCTGGGCTAAAACATACTGGTTTTTACTCTTCCATGATATGAACCATGTTCTCGCGACCTTCACGAAACCTTCGAACGAGACCTCGCTCTTCTAGATTGTTGAGAATAATACTGACTTTGGCTTGTGACATGTCAAATCCTGTATAGAGATCCTTTTGTGGACAAGACCCACCTTTCTGGCGAATCGCTTCAAGTATCTCTTCCTCTTCAGCTGTCACACCGATAAAACGTACTTTTCCTACGCGACGCAGTCGATAGACTATTTTTGGCCCAAAGACAGCCATTACTGCTCCAATCAAGACACCAGCGAAACCGGCCAAGATAATTTCAACAATGAATGAACGAACTACATTTGTGGTAAAGTTTGGTATTTGATACTTGACAATGAAGACTCGCTCTTGACCAGGTTGTAATGAGGAGGTGAACCAGACAAACGCAAGAGAAGAACCATCAGTATAGTTAGAATCAGTATCTGGAAAGAGGGGAACTACGGATTCTTGAGAGAGCAGTGCTTCTTTAGGCAGAACTGCAGTGAATGTAAAATTTGCCAATCCAACAGATGGACGAATATAGAAGATAAAGTCGCTTACAAGTTTGGTTGGGTCATTTCCAATTACTGGGTCAGATTGAAAATCAGAGGAAAAAACACCCAATTCAACAGATGTAGACTCATTTGTATTAAGTGAGAACCCAAGATCTATTATGACTTCAGAATAGCGATCGTATTCAATGAGCGTCGTTGTTGTAGAGGAACCATTAACTCGTGCTAATGTGACAATTAATTCTCGGGAATCAATGCGGAAAGTGAGAGTTGATACTTCACTTAAACCCAGATTCGTCATCCATGCATTGATAGAAATTATAGTAAGACCATCATTATCCATTATTGCATCAATCGTAATAGGAGAGAGAAGGATATCATTTGTCTGGGCAGTTGCAAAGTAACCTTGTCCGGATTTAACTGAAATACTCACTGTCGTGACCATAATTAAGATTACAAGGACAAGGTGTGTTCTTTGCATTATCATACACCGTTCTGTTTCTAGTATTACTGATGTCTGTTAAATTTGATTGTGAGGAACTTTTATTGTTAATAGGGGTAAGGCGGTGTTTTAAGGACACCGCCTAAGTTGATAGATTAGTTATTTCCTTCGCGCCAACACAAGAAGTATTGCGATAACTGCGACTACACCAATCCCAAATATGAGTACGGGATTAACGGATTCTGTTGTTGTGGGTTCGCCGTTGGAATAAAGTCCAATTGAGGGATCGTGTAGTATGCTACCACCATCGAAATTTGGGTAAGCAAGATATAATGCCAAACCACAGCCAGTGGGTATGTATGAGGTTGTAACGTTTACAGCCTCAATGGCACCCCCAGGCCAGGTTATTACAGCTTGATCAACCCAAGAGAAAAATCCCTGAGCAATACCAGTAGTTGTGTCTACGAAGTCGATATTTTGTATGTGTGTACCGTTTCTTGTTTCAAAGCGAGATTCATTTCCTGAATCAGTTGTCCAATTCATGGTTGAATCAAGAGTAACATTACGGAGCCTCTCACGGGTTTCAATTCTGTGAGTGTTTAATTGCGGTGTCTGATCACTGGTTGAAGCAGTTTCACATTGGATTGTTTGAAGGGCTACACTGGAAGTTTCAGTACTAAATGGAAAATTACCAATCTCAATGTCCATTTTTAGCTCAGAACCACCACTAACAGTGTAGTTTGCTTTTACACCTTGGTCATCTATGACTGCTCCAAAATAATCATCAAGATAGATGTGCGCCCATATCTGAAGTGTCACATCTTTAAACTGGCTGATTGATGGAGTACCATCAATTGCAAGAGCGGGAGTGTTTGTCATTGGAGATCCTCTTACACCACCTTTTGTATATTTCAACCAAACCTCAGTCGTCTGACCTGAAACTACAACTTCACCAGTAGTCACAGTCCATTCATACGATGCAAGAGGTGCAAAATGCAGTTCTTCGCCCTGTTGATATGCATCATCGTCATTCTGGTCTTCAAATTCCACCAACATGACATAGGTAGTCTTAAACAGAGCATGGCTTCCATCTTCATCTGCAGTATACCAGAAATGAAAAGAGGGAATTTCACTATCAGCCATTATAGTAATTATATTTGTATTAATCCAGATGCTCCCATCGCTTTTTCGTTCTTGTTCAGGAGGAGAGTCTTGACCAGGCTTATCAGTGTTTGTTCCCATCGCGCTAACGTTTTGTGATACTGTACCAATGAGGGTTGCTAAGAGAATAATCCCTACAAAGATACGGTACTTACGATTCAACTAATTGTCACCTAAGTTTTGCAATCCATCTTGTATTTATAATTACTATTTCGCATATGAAATAGAGAATGTATCAAAGAATTGACTAAATTGCTTATTTTTAAAAACAAAGCTTTATAGATACTTCTAAGACTTAGTAAAGGAATTAAAGGGAGGAGGAGTGCCCAAGGGGTGAACCTCATAGTTATTAAGGTTCAGATTATTTTTTACATGGAGTAGGATGAATTATAATGGCTGCAGAAATCGACCAGATGACGCAATATGACTGGTTTTCTCATGCGAGAATTCATGAAACAACTGGAGATGATGAAAGAGCGTTAAAAGCCTATGAAGAGGCACTCAAGATTGATCCTTCATTTGCAAAGGCATGGTTCTATAAAGCAAAATTACACTATAAGCGAGGAGAAAAGGAACAAGCAAAATATTGTATAAAGCGTACTCTAGAGATTGAACCAGATTGGGAAAAATATGTCAAGAAATACATGCCAGACCTGTAATCTCGTCTACATGAAAGCAACAGATGAATCAGGATAAAGAAGGACATAGACTGCTTGGCTCAATGTTAGGATTTTTCGCTTGACCCACTCCATTACCATGTCTACGTTTTCTTTTGATGATACCTGATGCAATGCACTAAGTGTTGCCTCTTTTGAGGTCTCTATCCCCAAGAGTTCTTCAATTGTCTGAACTAAGATCATCTGGCGGACATCGGGAGTGGTCTTTGTCAACCAGTAAAGAACGTTATCGGTAGTCTTTCTATCAATATTTGACTGCGATGCCACCTCAGATATTGCATTTTTGATATTGGACACAGCTTCGCCGTCCTTAAGATCAGTGAGTTCACTCTGGATGAGTTTGACGATTGCAGCAGTATTTCTAGGATCGTTACTTAGAATATCAACTAAGTCAGAACGAGCCCGCAGAGGTCCAAGTTCATCGTCTTTGCTCAAGGTTGTCAGATCTCCAATGATAGTAGACTGAATAAGCACGATGACCTCTTTCAACTTGCTAATATGTGTGTTGCGTGGGTATCCAGTCTTTTTTCGAGAAATGATGCAACTCTTCGAATTCTTATAACATGTAAGCAAATTCCGTTATTGATGACGTTACATAATCAGGTACATTCTGAGAACCATATTTTATAATCATATCATCAAGTGACTGTTTTCGATTATTGATCCAGACAGTAGTAAGACCTACTGTTTTTGCACCGACCATGTCCGCATAGTACTCATCGCCCACATAGATTACTTTTGTCGCATCTGCTTCAAGAATTTCAAGGACTTTGAAAAACGGTTGCTGCATTGGTTTGTATGCGTTAACATGGCCACAATCAACTACCGCTTGAAAGTACTGAAGTAAATTGAAATTTTCAAGAATCGTAGAAGCGTTCCCCTCAAAACTATTGCTTAAAACACCTAATTTCAGATTGCATGCAGCTAGATGTCCCAACATTTTTTCCACTCCGTGATAGGGAGTAGACATCTCAATATGGAGGGATCTGAAATAGATTGTAGCATCATAGACAAGTTTCAGGTCAGGATAGTATCCAATATCTTGTAGGCTCTCAGCCATTGCTGATCGAACGATTTCAAACGGAGGAATATACTCTCCTCCCTCTATAATTTGCTGAAGAGATGTGAAGTATCGAGTTATTAAATTTCTAACATAAAGCTCTTTTTGTTCATCTGATTCAACATGAGACTGTGCCAAGAGCCATTCGCTTGCGACCATGGGATATCGATGAGTATCTACCAAGGTAGAATCAAGATCGAAGATGATTGCATCGAATCGACTGATGTCAAGAGTTTTCAAGTCAGCAATATCTCCAATATTATCCACCTTTGCCAATATAGATACCATTAGGATCCAGTCTGTGCATTATATCAATCTGTTCTTGGGTTGGTTCAGAAGTTGTTGGAACATTGTCAGGCACAATAAGGTCAAACATTACATTATCCAAGACATCCTGTGGAGTGACTCCGGGATGAACAGACTTGAGTCGTATCTTAAGAGTTTCGGGATCAAAGTCCATCTGGCACATGTCTGTGATAATGACCTCGGGACCACCACCTACCAAAGACCATTTCTTTCGAGACCCTGGTCCTTCTAGGTGACCGGGAGATGTCATGTAATCTAATTTCTTCAAGAACTTTCTCTTGTCGTGTGACATCATGATAATAAGACGTTTGGCGGAGGAGGCAATATCGTTACCTCCACCACTCCCAGGCAATTTCACCTTTGGTGCATCATATGGACCAATGTAACTAGTATTGAGATTTCCATACTCGTCCACTTGAGCAGCACCTAAGAATCCAACATCGATTCTACCTGCCTGGAGCAGAAATCCCAGGGTTTCAATCAGACCAATCGAAGCAGAACAGCCAAAGTAGTATCGAGTATCAGCAACAGACAGCGGAACCTCACGAGGTCGTGCATCTATGAATCCAGCCTCTGATATGAGATTGGATTTTGGAGCATGAGTTTCTTTTGCTAGCAAAGCAGCAAGAAGCGGCATTCCTGTTCCTCCAAAAACCATCTCACCATCCCTAACATGACTTGAAGCGCAAGCAATTAGAAACTCAGTTTTTGTGTATTCAACCATCTTTAGTACCCCCATGGTTTTGTTGCTTTTAATTTATGTAAGCGTTCCCAGCCTACTAAATCCAGATATCCCATATGATCATCAACTCCTAGTATATAGTACTGGAGATACTCCTGCCAACCTTCCTCAGTCTGTGACATTTTGTGGAACATCATTAAGTGTTCGAGATCATAATCATAGTAGTCATGGCACATCATCGGATGTGCGGCGAATGGTAGAATTACAACATGATCAACATACATTGCAGGAATCTTGGTCTGGTCTGGTCTATTTCTGATAGCACCTTCGCCAACCAACTCTTCAGCAAGAACTATCAATTTCTTTCCGCAACGTGCACCTTCTAAATCTTCACCAACAATTCCATCAATTTGCGCATTGCCAGACTTATCAACACGCTGTACATGAACTATGCTGAATTCAGGGTGAAGAGAAGGCACAAGACAAATTTTGTCACCAGTAAATGGGCAATCGATGACCTTTAACTTATCTTCGCCGCGATAACGCCTGAGACGAACCATATCAGTGCCCATCATACTACGAAGAGGCATGAATGGCACATTTAAAGCACCACCAAGAAATCTCATTGCCATTGCAAGATTCGTGTAATCCTCAACTTGCAAGGCACCTTCAGAAACTCTTCGTCTAATATTATATGAGAGACCCAATGCTTCGATAGCGGAGAAAGCAATCTCATACCGTGTAGCTACACCTGCACCTGCCATAATCTCGAGATCAACTTCAGAACCACAAGTGTAGACTGTGAGATTCCGTTTCTTTTGTCTCACAAGTTCATGAGCAAATGCAATTGGAGCTCTTTGATAGCCAAAGCCACCCCAAAACAGTCCATCACCATCATTTACCATTTTGGCTGCTTCAGTGAGAGTAATTCGTTTATCTTCAACCTCTGCTTCAGTCAATGTATTATCACCTATTGGAAAAATCTCACCATTAATTCCGTTGCGTCAAACGCAGCATGCCTTTTATCTTTCACCACGTCCGAGAATTAGTGAAATTTCATCATGTATTGACTATCGATAATACTAAAACAACTATTAGTAGAAGCGCTAAGACAAGGATTGGAGAGAATAAGCACAACCAGACAAGGTTCATGCCTTTGGAATTTTGGTCCGATTGGCCTTGGTCTTCTTTAGAACCTATAGTAATCATCCTACCAAAAAGCCCTGGTGATAGGTGATAATTGAACTCTTCTTCTACTGGAAAAGACCCAAATTCCTTTGAATAACTATAGAGCAATCTGCATGATGGGCATCTCACTTGAACGGATCCTTGCAAAACTGATGGAATGCTTTCATCAAGACGAGTTTTACAGTATGGGCACTCAGGAATAAATGACGTCATAGATTGTCCTCAATTTGCTTGTGAAGCATATCCCTCTCAACCTACCACCAGAAACGACTCAGGATTGTGAAGAATGGAATTAACATGAAGAGAATTATGAGACACACACACATTTCGCAGCATTTCGAACAATTTTGTTCTGGTGTGGGTCCCGGTTCGGATTTCCAAGAATCATGTGAGCCACTAGGATATGAACCTTCGTAATAAATACGAGGTTGTCTCACCGACTCATCATCAGGAAGTGAAAATGCTCCGAATCCTTCCATGTACTCAAATCGACCGCCACAACTTGGACATCGAAGTATTGCTTTCTCATCATAGGAGAGATCTCGACCTTTTATATCAACAGTAGTTCCACAATACGGGCATTCAATTTTATCCGACAATTTCAATCAACCCATTTGTTCTATATTAGGAATGAATTGGAAAGAATTTAAACCTCATCTATTGCGACCCAGTAATTTTATACGAGAAGATATCAATAGATTTGGTCTATGTCATTTGTTAAAGAAATAAGAGAGATGCCCAGATATACAAAAATTGGATTCTTTGGACCGTTCATCGCACTGGGTGCAATATTTTTGGCAATTATCCTCTCTCCTGGCTTTGACTGGTTCGAGAATGCATTGAGCGACCTAGGGCATTATACTCGATTAGATCTAGGACCGTACAAGTTTGCTAGTGCACTTGTCTTCAATGTGGGGCTAATAAGCACAGGAATTCTGATGTTATTATATTCCATTTGGTTTTTCAAGTGGACAAAAGATATTCCTACAAGAATTGGGCTAATTCCACTTTTTGCGTCGATGTGTTTCCTCATTGGTGTTGGTTTATTTTCAGAAGATGTTGGAGCAGCAATCATCGCAGGTCTAAGTGTTCACTTTTGGGTCTCTATTGGTTTCTTTCTTACCTTTCCATTTGCCATGTGGATTGTGGGAATAGTATGGTTAAGATATCCCGAGCTTAGATGGTTCTCAGCCATTTCAATATTAATACCCTTCATTTCAGTCATCATGTGGGCGGACTATTTTCTTGGTACATCAATTTGGCATCAAGCAGTCCCTGAGATTGTAACTGCATCATCTGCAATCATGTGGTTGTGGATTGTCAACCTGCTCCAATACAGAGGAAAATTAAACAGGATAAGTTCCATAGAGGTATAATGAAAATGAGTTTCTTTGCATCTGTGAAAAAAATACCAAGAGCAAATATTCTGGGATTCCTTGGACCAATCATTTCATTTTCCGCAATAGCTTTTGCGATATTAATACAACCAGGATTTGATTGGGCAAGTAATGCTCTAAGCGATCTTGGAAGTTGGTTTAGAACAGATCTTGGAGATTATCAAGTATTGAGTGCCATAATCTTCAATTGTGGACTGATTATATCAGGTTCTTGTATCTTAATCTTCATCCTATCATTAGTGAAGCAAATCCATGATACTCCATCCAAATTTACGATTCTAATCTATGCAGGATCAGCAATACTCCTAATTGGAATTGGAGTCTTCTCAGAGGATTTTGGTATCTTGCATTATTGGACAGCAGTTCCCTTCTTTCTCTCAATTCCGTTCGTAATTGGTCTCACAGGTCTGGTATGGCTTCGATTCAAAGAGATTAGAGATCTTGCAATAGTATCCATTCTCTTGGCTCTTGGAAATCTTATTCTAATATTCCAACAATGGATAGAACTCAGCATTGCGATATTTGAGATGCTTGCTGCATTTATAGCGATGGCGTGGCTATGGCTAGTTGATTATTTTCATTATCACGGGCATTTATCTAGGATTCTTTCATCTAATGAATCCCAATAAGAACAATGAGAAGTTAGATCTTGCATTCACTGCAGTTCATGGTACCATTACCTAGACAACCGACTGTCTTTTCCCCGCCATATCGTATCCCCCACTCTTGCATTTTATCAAGAATAGGAGCAAAATCAAGTCCTTTCTCTGTTAAGATATAATGCACTCGAGCTGGCATTTTCTTCGTATCTATAATTCTTCTAACAATTCCTTCATTCTCCAACTCCCGTAGTCGTTGAGTTAGCACTTTTGGACTTATCCAACTAAGAGTGCGATGAATTTCACCAAATTTAGCGCCTTGTGGATTTTTTGAAGCAAGTAATTCTTGTAGAACAAGAATAGCCCATCGTTTCCCGAGTATTCGTGTGACAATAAAGATAGGACAATTTTCAGCCGAATCCTTCGTCCGTACAGTCATTGAACGCATGTTCATCACCGTAGATATACTTTCTTTTTGGTAACTAGTATACTTATAATAGTAGATACATAAAATATTAACGATAGATAACATATGTAATTTGGAGTCAATGAAAATGAAAATCGGACCGAAAGAGATGGAAGAACGGAAGAAAAAACTGAAGGCAGCAGTAGAAAAATTGCATTCAGGTGCAGAAGTTAAAGATGTGAAAGAAGAGTTTAAAGAGATACTCAGAGACGCAAGTCCTTTAGAAATTTCAAAAATCGAAGAAGAATTGATAGAAGAAGGCATTCCAAGAGAGAAGATTCAGAGTCTTTGCGATGTTCATCTTGAACTATTCAAAGATACTTTGCAGGAACCAAACGAAGATCTCCCTGACACCCATCCGATTCATATCCTGATGACTGAACACAAGATTATCCTCAGTGCAGCAATTGGGTTGGCAGAGTTGGTTCAAGTGTGTTCAGAGAACTATAAAGAACCGCCCACTTCAGACATAGTTAGAGGTATAATGGAATCAGTAGAAGTCTTGAGAAACTCTGCAAACCACTATCAACGAGAGGAGAATGTACTGTTTCCAAGATTGGAGGCATATGGGATCGTGCAGCCTCCAGCAATCATGTGGTCAGAGCATGACATAGTACGAAGTCTAGAGAAGACCATTTTTGATACAATTGAAAATGGACCTAGATTTGATCAAAAGACTCTTGAGCAATTAAGGTTATCAGCTATATCACTTTCAGAGACTCTCTCCAGTCACTTCTTCAAAGAGAATAATATCCTCTTTCAGACATCTTTGAAATTGTTCACAGAGGACGAGTGGAATGCTGCAAGGAGTGATTTTGATGAAATTGGCTATGGAATTTATACACCGGTAAGTGTACTAGGATTGGAGGTCACAGAAAAAGGTACAGGAGGAAAGGAAATGGATGGAATGATACAATTCGAAAGCGGGTCAATGAACAAAGATACTCTTGAAGCAGTGCTAAATGCTCTGCCAATTGATATTACATTCGTTAATGCCAATGATAATGTTCAATATTTTAGTCTCTCACCAGAGAGAATTTTTGTCCGTTCTAAATCAATCGTGGGAAGAGAGGTACGTAAATGTCATCCACAAAAGAGCGTGGATAAGGTTGAACAGATTCTCACTGATTTTAAAGAGGGAAAACGTGACAAAGCAGAGTTCTGGATCAATCTTGGTGGTAAACTCATCTACATTAGGTATTTTCCTGTTCGTAATTCGGAAGGAGAGTATTTGGGATGCTTGGAAGTCACGCAAGACATTACAGAGATACAAAAAATCCAGGGAGAAAAGAGACTACTCGACTAGCGATATGCGACAATCAAAACGCCTGTTGATTTTATGATACACTCGTTTCTTCATACATGAATTCTACGGATCAGGTGGATTCAATCAAGACATTGTGGGTCCGCTTTTTCCTAATTATAAAGAGCGAAATCTATGCAAGAATTAAAATTCCTTCTACGTATAAATAGCATGAGGAAAAATGGGAGCAGCAACGGAGAGCTTTTTCATTGTGGCTGGGTGGGCAGGATTTATAGCAGTCTTATTTCTCTTGTACAGCCTCATTACAAGAATCAGAAGGGGACCGGGAAACCGTGGAGTCTTCCAGAGAATGCCTTTACTCTTACCATCAATTGCTTTTGTAATTTCAATATTTATCATTCTTCAGATGGGCATTACGCCAATTCAGGACTATAGAGGAACTAACAACAGAGATACCTATCTGTATGAAGATACTGAGATACGATTCATTGTATATGAACCTGGTATCGCATATGTAAGAGATACCAACGTACTCATTCATAGTGATCTATATCCTGAACAATCTATCGATATTATTCTTGATTTCTATCTACATGGTGACCTTATCGAAACGCTCAATGTAAATCTGACTGCAGGTGAGAATGAATCTCTCGTCAGTTATGAGAAGACACTCAGTCTAAATCCAGGTCTCTATATTATCGATGCGGATTTCACATTCTATGATGAAGGAGTTATTATGCAGGGATATGGAGCCGCACGTGTTATACTTTCACAAGAAACGTTATCCTCAATATATCCTGAGTTGATAGATTGGAGTACCTATAAATTTACAATCATCATAGGGTCATTTTTCTTCGTTCTCGGAGGAATTTGCATTGGAAAAGAAGACATTAAAGAGAGAAGAACAGACGACTATGATCAAGAACCATCAAGAGCCCGGGAATATAGATCATATGATTTGTAGAGCTCTTTAAAAAAAAGAAATGGATTCTGCAGAGAGCAGAATCCTAGCGCATTCCTACGTGTTAGTTCCTTTCTTTCTAACGAGATATACAATGACAATGACTGCAAGGAGTGCTCCACTAGCTCCTATAGCTAGCAGAAGCATCGTTGTGTTGATACCACCAACAACTGTAACTACAACACTGTCTGATGCAGAATTGCCGCCAATGTCAGTAACCGTTAGAATGAAGGTATGTTCACCGATGTCTAAACCGTCAGCTGAGTATGTGATGTTCTCAAGAGTTGTATTCCATATACCAGATTTCACGACAACACCATCAAGACTCAGACTATAGCTTGAAGGACCTAAGTCACTAGGATCCCAAGTAATGATATGACCTCTTGCGCCAACAGTATAACTGAAGTCATCTGGACCAATAATGGTCGGAGAGATTGTGTCTGCGACTGCAATAGTGAAGAATCCATTCAGATAGAACCCATACAGATTGTATGCTCTGATTTCTAAGAAATAGACACCAGGAGCAGGGGCATCAACGTTAGTAATGACACCATCATCGACCACAAAATCAGTTCCATTCAACCACCATTCAGATATGGGGGCTAATTTTGAGGTCATCGTAAGGGACAGTTTGTATGAGAAGTCCATTCCATACTCTGCAATTTGATCTGTTGGTTCTTCAGACCAAGAAGGCAAGGTTGGATAGTAGACCAATGGATGGGTGTCATTATTCAAAGCAGTTCCGTCAATTGGATGTGGAGTGTCCCCAATACCATCACCATTTGCATCAACACCCTCATAGTTAGACCAGTAATTATAATCAATCCAGGCGCCAATTGAGTTGTCCGTTCCGTTCTGTAGATTATCTTCAAAGATATTCCATGTCAGGGTATTGTTCTCACAGGTTGAATCAAACCGAAATGCTTGTTTGTTTCCATAGAGTATATTGTGTGAGAGCAAGCAATTTAGAGCGTCTTCAATCCAGAATCCGTATGTGCTATTACATCCAATATTGTAAGTGAACGTATTATTGATTCCATCACAGATTAAAGCCCATCCTTCCCAACCACTGATATTTGCAACACGATTATTATTGACAGTGTTGAAACTAGAACTCCAAAGACCTATTCCATATCCTTGCCCTAATGTGATAGTGTTCTCAGTGATTACAGTATGATTTGTATTTGTTAAAACAACACCATCGATAGTTTCAGTTATAATATTCTTTGTCACTGTGCAGTATCTTGATATGTCAATATGGATTGATGGAACCGTAGCAGCTGTACAATTGTTTTCAGATATCAGAACATACTCGCTGGCAGAAACATGGATTCCAGACTTTTCATCTGAATTATCAAAGACATCATTTCCAATGATATCAATAGCGAACGAGGATTCAACAAGGATTCCAGTATCCCCATTTTCAACAGTATTATAGAGAATTTCTGAATTGTTAGTCGAAACAAAATAAATACCCTTCACGTAGTCATGAAGGAGATTGTCCTCAACTGATAGTTCTTTACTATCCTCTGAATAAATTCCTTTATCATTTGTGGTGCAGTTATTATTTGTCACAAAACCAAGAATTGAACCATAGAATGAAATTCCGTTCGCATTGTAAGTGACTGTATTGTTGTCAACAATAGCATCATATGATTCATAGATTCCAATCCCCTCTGAGCCTATATTACAGTAATTATCTTCAATAAAAGAGTGGTCTGTATTTCCAAGTATTATACCACTCTCATAATTCTCACACCGATTGTTGATTATTTGGACATGATCACTACTTTCAGCAATGAAGATGAACTGCGAATTTGTGCCGTAATTGTTTTGGACAAGTACACCACTGCAATCACTAACAGCAACTGCTGCAGTATGGCCAAAGCTATCGAAGTCATTGTCAATAATATCAAGTCCGTTACATTCACCAGCCATGATTCCAAAATCATAAAATGTGAAATTATTATTCTGAATCAGATTATTGGAACATCGGTGACTCATATACAGACAAAATTCGATTTCGTAGAAAGTGTTGTCTTGAATAACTGTGTTGTTAACATTATCAAGATATAATCCTTCAGATCCCATTGATGATTTTAAATAATTACCTTCAACGAAACATGCTTCAAAATTAGTTAGAGAGATTTCACCGTAATTATGGTTACAGTAATTATCAACAACGGTGTTATGATCAGCTGTATGAATATCAATTCCCGGGCCGGTATTGTCAATACAAGTATTGTTGTCAATGAGGTTGTAAGTACAATCCAAGTACAATTCTATTCCACAAACAAGATTGTTTATGACATCATTTCTGAAAATTGTGTTATGATCACTGGACCAATAGATATCAATCCCAACTTGACAATTCACAACATCATTATCTTTGATAGTAGTGTAGTCAGACTTCTCAAGATAGATTCCAGACCAACCCTGTACAATTGTATTATTGTCAACCATTATGTCATGCGACTCATTAAGATATATACATGCGCGACTCTGATTTGTACATGTATTATCTTCTACTGTGATGGAATTAGTATTGTTTAGGAATATGCCAATGTTACTATCTGCACAGGTGTTATTGATAATTAAGCCATTTACAACCGAATATAGTTCAATGTTCGTTGGTTCAGTAGAATTACTATGGAGATAACAATCACGTATCTCAAAATAGACATCTGTGTTCGATATCTTGATACATGCATCCTCATCAGTGATATAGATTTCAAGTCCAGAGATGATATAGGGAGTATCGGATGTTCCCTCACCTGGCCAGGCTGCGAAGTCTTCGTTGTCCTCAATGATAATTGGTGCATGAGGCGTGTAAAATGCAACATCTGGAGCAACAGGGAGGTCATATGTAGTTCTTGCAAGTTCATCCAGTTTCTGCCACTCATGCGATTCCAATCTATCTAGAAGACCCTCTTTCAGCACATACTCATCAGAAGAAGATCTAGAGTAATAGAGATCATCCAGATGAGGCTTTGCTATTTTAGAATCCAAAACATGTGGTTGAAACTCTTGAATCTCAGGAGTCTTGATTTCAGAAATATTTGCAGGAGTGACTTGTAATTGCATCATGAATATCATTGATAAGATAAGATATAGTGCAAGCCAGCCATACTTAATTTGGTAATTGGCGTATCGCATATGCTACATTCTCCTAACCGATAGTCGCTAAGACAAGATACAAACCAAATTGAATTTTTCTAATTGAGGGAATTAGGGAATGGTGGGATTCTAAATTTATCTTTTTACAAATTAATGGACGTTTTAATAAAATTATAAATTAAGTATGTTTATTTCTCGCGTTGCGCATCAGTTCGTAGCCTTAAATTGGCTAGGATGGGAGATACAGTTGACGATGCAAACTGCAAAATCAAAAAGAGCAAGTTATCTGTACATTATTGCAGCAATATTGATGTTTGTGCAATATGGAGTGATTTCCTTCGCTTTAGGATTACTAGAAGATTTTCCTTATGTACAACAAGCACTTAGTGGTGTACAATGGATTGTCTTAGTTTTTGGAGCTGTATTTTTTATTGGAGCAATATTCGCTTGGACAGGTCTAGGAGTCACCGGAACTGTAGACAGACCTATTGGAGGAGGTTATGTACAGAGAGGTGTTGAAACTGCAAATGGTATTACATGTGGACTCATGGCAGGATTTGGAGCAATCCTGTTGGCTTTAATCAACAGTTTTCTCTATATGGAATCCTCAGGAGGATTTGTTGTTTTGGGTCTGATTCCGACAATCCTTGGAGGCATCTTTGCTATGCTGGCTGGAATTGATGTTGTTCGGAAAACCTATTCAACAAAAGCACCAGCCCCAGAATACGATAGACCAAAAGCCCCTCTAGATTCAGTTGACTGCCCATATTGTGGGAAAAAAGGTATTTCGCCTCAAGCTAAAGCATGCCCAAGTTGCGGACAACCCCTAACAGGATAATCAAGTCTGAATCTTAGAATTGAGATTAGAAAAAAGAGAGGGGGGACCCTACATTGAGTAGGGTCACAACTAGACATCTACAATAGTTCATCTAAGACTTCAAGAAGTTCAACAACTTTCAACTTTGAACCCACTGAAGATAGATTCTTTCCTGTTTCTTCTTCTTCCTTCTTTAATGCCTTAATTCCATCATTGAAGTTAGTGATACAGAAGGGACAGGAAGTCATCAGGATATCTGCTCCAGTTGATGCAGCCTCTTTGAGCCGCTCTTTTGCTGTTGAGAGTGCCATGTCTGGAAATTGTGCCTTCACACCACCACCAGCACCACAGCAGAATGAGTCACCCTTGATTCTGTACATCTCATTCAGCTCAAGACCAGGAATGGCACCCAAGACAACACGAGGAATCTCATAGTGTGATTCTTTGGCTTTCTCAGCGGCCCTACTATCAAGAAGCCAGTTCTTTGAGTTGTGTAGAATCTCTTTCTCAATGGCAATACCTACATGTCGAACGCTATGACAAGGATCATGCCAAGTGACCTTCTTGTCATATGACTTATCGATTTTCAGTTTATCTTCGTGCAATAGGTCGTAGACATACTCAACAGTGTGTCGAGTCTTAAAGGGCAATGGTTTCCCACTGATTCGTGGATAGTCATTCCTGATTGTCTTATAGCATCCTGCACAGGAGAAGAGTAGCAGATCAAAGTCTTTGAAGGTTTCGAGGTTCTTGTTCATAACATCTTCAAAGACATCTTTTTGACCAGTCCTCAGAATAGGTGATCCACAACAGACCTCTTCAGAGATTATTGTGAAGTCGACTCCAAGTTTCTTCAGAATAGAAGCTGTATGGTCTGCCACATGCTGCTGGCGATAAGCACCAGTACAACCAACAAAATAGCCAATCTTTACATCCTTATCGATATGGTCAGCGTACTTTTCTTGAGCCCACTTTGTACGATCACTCCGAGCCTCCTTGTAGGGATTTCGCATATCCTCGGTACTAACCATCTCTCCAAATTTCTTGTGTTTGTCAAGAGGTTCAATCCCAGACTCGATGATTGCAGCACGAAGTTCCTCAGTCACATGGACTGTATCAATATAATTCGGACATTGGGTTTCGCACATACCACATGTTGTACAAGCTTCAGCAACTTCAAGCAGTTCTCGACTGGCTGGAAGCTCACCATTCAAAAATGCTCGAGCCATCCATTGTTTACCGCTGTTAAAGTACCCCTCCCAGCCAAAATAAAGGCCAGCAGGGCAACCTTGAAGCATGCCAGTGTACTCCTCATTCTTTCCCTCTCGGTCAGGCTCTCCAGAGTAAGCATACTGACAGGCACGACAGTGAATACAACGCGCGTTAATGTTGCGAAGGTTTTCTAGACTTGTCATCTCAATCTTTCCTCCCTTTCTTTTTCATATTAATAACGTTACGTTTTGTAACATACTCCGACACTCTGGTTTCACTCCTTAATGGGGTTGGGAAGGTCCGTGACGCTTTCCCATGGGATAGCGAGACGACCTGGATGTAGTATCATGTTCGGATCGAGTACCTTTCGGAATTTCACTAGCATCTTGTAGTATTCTTTTGCCTTTGAGAAGGTTTCAGGGGCATGCACAAATGGATCAGGTCGATAATTGATCCAACCCTTCTTTAGGAAACTCCTTGTAGTCTCAAGATTAAACTCACGTATCTTATCATAGATTCCAGGCTCCGTACTGTCGAAACAGAGGATTGGCATTACGATAGCTTGACGTGCATGATCGATGGATGCAACCCACATTGTTTCTGGGAAACCATAATCCGCCATCGATGCACAGTACTCCTCCATCATAGCACTGGACTCAAGCCATGGACAGTACCATGTTATGAAGAGGAACCCAGCTTGCCAGAGAGAATATGGAATGGCAATCTTATTCGGTTTCTTGAGCCGTGAGGCAATTTGCTTTGGATGGAGTTGTTGTTGAGGTGTGGTGCGTTTCTCGCGGACTTCATAATCTTTGTAGATCTTGTCAATACCCTTCAGAGTAAAATCTAGCTCCTCTTGGGACCATGCCCAGACCTCGTAGTTCATCCATTTCTTGTCCACACCAATTTTCTTGTAGAATTCATAATCGATGGGGACATTCGTCTTGGGCCATCGAGTCATGACCAATTCATAGTTGCCACCCTGCACCATGACTGTTTTCTCACCAATACCAAGCTCATGTTTAGATATCTCCCAAGCAGGTTTGACAATGTCATCCCAGCTCTCACCACCATATGCAACAACAGTCTTGTAGTGGGGGTGTGGGACCATCTTAATCGCACATTTCGTTATGATACCCATAGACCCTTGTGAACCCAAGAAGAGACCATCTGGATTTGGACCAACGCCCCAGCGATAGAAGGGCTTTGCGCCTGGCAACGCCCACGAACCAGTATGAAATATTTCACCGGTTGGTAGGACTATCTCCAAACCCATGATCATATCTGCTTGAGGACCATATACGCCAGTGACCAGACTAAATCCTCTCTCAATGGCATCACCAAGAACTGTTGCAGCAGGAGGTGCACCATCAGGAATAGGTGGAGCCCAATCAGGATACTGTGTCTTGAAAATTCTCCAGGCATCACCCGATTTCACACCTGGCTCTACAACCATGACTCGATTTTCAGTATCAACAGTCATATTATTCATTCGAGTCATGTCCATGTAGATGCCACCAGGCTTGATGGCAGGAAGAGCAAATCCTCCACTTAGACCACCAGCTGCAGGTGTGACGGGGGACAAGTTCTCGTTGGCTACGATGAGAATCTTGGAAACCTGCTCTACATTCTCAGGTCTCACAATGACCTCTGGCAGCTCGGCTTCGAGACCCATGATGCCACGTGCCATATATGAATAACGAAGAGGTTCACTGGTAGTGACATATTGTTCGCCGCAAATGGCAACCAGTTTCTTAACCACTTCGTCAGTTACCTTGTTGTAGTTACTCAACTATAATCCTCCGTTATCAGCAAAAAGCTGAATCGTGAATTGTCGAAAGCAATACTTGGCTGGAAAAATCCCTCATAAATAGAATTCGGCTGACAATTGTTGCGTAGAAATAGTGCCTTATCTTGTTTCAAGAAGACAAATCGAATACCATTTGGGTGGTTAGAATGAAAATTAGTGTCCATATTGAACCTCAGATGGGGTATACCTATGAGGATATTGTGGTAATTACAAAGGCGGCGGAAGATGCGGGATTCTATCGCCTCACAGTCTCTGACCACTTCTTTGGGAATGTTGAGGGCTCTGAAAAGAGCTCATCCGAAGCGTGGACCATAATTGCCCTATTGACTCCACAGACAAAACGGATTCGCCTAGGAACTCAGGTCACATCGCAGTCCTACAGAAATCCAGCTCTTCTTGCAAAAATAGTCGCAATTCTCGACAACGCCTCTAATGGTAGAATGGATTTAGGAATTGGAGCAGGCTGGAAAGCTAGTGAATATGAGGCATATGGATATCCATTTCCTTCTACGAAAGTAAGAATACTTCAACTCAGAGAAGCAATTCAGATCATAAATCTGCTCTGGACTGTAGATAGACCCAGCTTTAATGGTGAGTTTTACAAGATTAAGGAAGTGATGTTTCAGCCAAAACCAATACAACAGCCACGTATTCCAATATGGATCGGAACAGAAACACTGGAGGCACCTTTGATGGAAGAAACAGCCGCGAGATATGCAGATGGTCTTGATTATGTGAGCGCGACACCTACAGATATCGTTCAGAAAAAAGAACGCATGAAAATCATGTGCGAAAAAGTTGGTCGTGACTATGATAGGATGATGTGGTCAGTAGGTGTAATGGCAATAGTCTTGGGTGATGATGATGATGATTTCAGAGATAGAAAAGAACAGGTATTGAAGCAAAATTGGCAAGACAAGATGTTAACCCAGGAAATTAAAGAGAAATGGCTGGAAAAGACAATATCAAAGGAGATTGCAGGACCACCAGATACAGTCATTGAGAAACTATTGAAATACAAACAAGAAGTGGATGCAGTCAATATTTGCTTGCCTGTTTTTGGAGACCTCCGTAGGAATGGATTAGATACAATTAGGATTTTGAAGGAACGTATAATTCATAGACTTTGAATCAGTCCATTGTAGGTGTTTTTGTCAGACCTTCAACATGTAGACCCTATATCTAAGAAAGGTATATGAGTAAACTTCCAATTAAGTCGCGAGTTAGCAATCGGAGGATAATCCGAATTGATCAAGGTCAAATATCTTACTATCCTAATCGTCACATTTCTCTTTGTTGCTGTTGCAGCTCAGGCGCAACCGATAGAAACTCTCAATTTTGATAGCGAGTATACGAACATATCTCTCACCTCGGGACAATGGTATAAAATCTGGGACACCTTTGCGGAAAATGACACGGTTTCTGGTTATTTTGAAACACATGCATCCAGCCAAGGATTAGATTTCTTCATATGTGACCAGGTTAATCTGAATTCATGGGAAAAAAGCTTTTCAGCGGTGGTATATGAATCTGAAGAAGATATGCATACACTAGGATATTCCTTCACTATCCCCTATGCTGATACGTGGTATGTTGTCCTCAGCAATTATGATGGATATTCAACTGTAAGCGTTGACATAGGCTGGGATAAGAACAATGATAATATTCCCTATTACTCACCATCAGAATATGATCTTACTGGATATGGAGAAGTATTAGAACCTGATGAGTTCTATCATATTGCTGACACCTATTATGCTGGAACAGAAATTGATGGATGGTATGAAACGTTCTTCCCTACTGATGGTGTGGATTTTTTCATCTGTGATGATGCTAACTACAATATCTGGTATGCGGGTGGTACTGCTGATGTCTATGCCGCTCAGGAAGACATGCATGTTGCGAACATTGATGCATTCACAATTCCCACAACTGGAGTATGGCACATTCTTTTCATAGCGAAAGAAGAGGCAGATACTGTTACGCTCTCATTTGGTCTGACAATTGATACTTCTGCAGTTGTGACAACTGGTACATCTACGACGCAGTCAGATGATGATCCCTTCTCAGATCCAATCGTAGTTGGTATGATTGCAAGTGTTATTGTATTATGCATAATTCTTTGTGTTGTATTGTCACGAAGACAAAGAGGTGGCACTGGCGTTCCCGCAGTAGATCACGTTGTTCTTCCACCTTCTTCGCCATCACCTTCTGGACACAGAGATACTGTGAAAGAGAGAGAAGTAATGACAAGAGTACTTGTCGTTTGCCCATTCTGTGGTTCAAAGAACGAACAAGGAGTCCTCAAATGTCAAAATTGTGGTGCGGAATTATAATCTAAATGGATTGAAAGACTAGTACACGCACCCAAAAGTGTACTAGCTTTCTCTTCAATAATTAATCTGCTAATAGAGTTGGAATATAGCAGCTCATGATTCCTTTTTTGATTAATCAACGAATCTTGATTTTTCAACAATTCTAATAGACAATCTAGGGTTTCATCCTTAAACGAAAAATGATCTCATCCTGCAAAGGGAGTAATCATTATCAAGAGAATACCTAAGTTTTCTTACCCATAATCTTCTTTGCAATTGTAGTAAAGGTGTCATCAATCCCATCATTAAGTTTCACTGAGGTCTCATGATAGTCAGCGAGGAATTTCTTTGCAAACTTCATTCCGTCCTCAGATGAAATTTCACGCTCAGAGGTTAAATCAGCCTTATTTGCAACCACTAAGCTGACTGCACCTTTGATATGGTTGTCAGCCTCTTTTTTCCAATTCCAGAGTTCCTCCATTGTATCAGGACGGGTTACATCAAACATATAGATTATACCTCTAGCGCCTTGATAGTAACCAGATCGTACGACTTCTAGAAAATCCTGCGATCCAAGATCCCAAATTTGCAGCTTTACCTTACTGCCATCAAATTGCATATTCTTTATAGAAAAATCAGCTCCAAGAGTAGGAGTATAGTATTCTCTGAATTTACCGGTGGTGTATCGTAGAATCATGCTTGTCTTTCCGACAGCTGATGATCCAACCGTACATATCTTGTACAGGTACGAAGGACTCATGGCGCACACATCCATTTCTATCGTAAACGATGAACTAGTTCAATCTTTTGCTTAGAATGGATTATCGCTTTTTTCGAACATAGAGAACAATTGCCATTAATGCTATGAGAGGTAGTGTAACAATTAATGTCATTGATAGAACACTTTCAGGATTTGATGAATTATCATCAAGAACGGCTGCAAGAATATAGTCACGCACCATCTGGGGATTCTCATCAATATCATCAGCCCCATAACCGGAGGTAAAAACAGCGACAAGGTCATCCGCTGGTGAAACAAAAATGTATTGACCATAAAGGCCTGCAGTATAGAAGACATTTCTATCCGGCATTGTCCACCATTGTCGTGCATAACCTCTAGATGTAGAGAGCGCAGTAATGGTTGTGGTTGATTCTGTTACCCATTCTTCTGAAACTATCTGTTCTCCATCCCATGAGCCATTATTGAGAAATAGATAACCAAATTTTGCCATATCACGTGGTCGAAGTTGAAGATCAAATCCACCAAATGTGACTCCTTTCATGTCATGAGGCCAATAGAGGACAGAGATACCTAAAGGAGTGAAAAGATTCTCAATAGCGAATTCATGAGAAGTCATTCCAGTTGTAGCTTGTATAATACCTGAGAGAACATGAGAAGCTCCTGTGTTATAGTGAAAATATTCGCCGGGATTATGATTCATAGGTTGATCTAAGGTAAATTGGACTCCACCACTTGTATTGAAATTTAGCTGCCAAACATCATTTGCAGTTGATGAGAATGGAGCACTTGTTTCGTCCCAAGGAAGACCAGATCGCATCGTTAGAAGGTCATCAAGTCTCATCTGCTCTTTGCGTTCATCTACATTTAGAATAGTCATGTTAGGAAAGAACGAGAGGACATTTTGGCTCTTGTTGTCAAGATAGCCCTTGTCGATGGCAATACCTACCAGACAAGAGGTGAAACTCTTTGTCGTTGAGTATAGGTAATGGGTTCCATTCCAAGACTGAGTCCGACTCACTCCTTGATATGGATTGGGATACTCCTCAAGAACAACATAACCATGCCGTATCACAATAACAGAATGCACATTAAGGTCCTCATCTTGAATGTGAGCCATCATCGCCTGCAATGTCACATTATTCATACCCTGTTCCTGTGGTGTTGAATTTCTCCAACCATCTGTAGGCCAATAATCTCTTGATGCAATTCCAGAATTAGTAGACGATTTATTAGATAGAAGAGGGAGGGAGGACACAACTGGGAATGATAAGACAAGGACAGTAAATAAAATTACAGGGAGAGTAGTGACAGATCTCATTTTATTTACTATATATCAGATACAATATAATCGAAACTAACGAAGCAATGCCCATGCAGTTTTATCCTTTGAAACGTTCTGTTAGCTCATGCGTGAATTCAGAAAGTGAATCTAGAACATCAGCAAAGACGCGTCGTCTTTCTAGAAGTTCCTTCGGAATTATGACATCATAGATGCGAGCAAGTGTTAGAACAGATAATTTGGCAGCGGGACCGAGTTTTGCGTAATTTACAACGAAACTGAGGAGAGCAGCATCACTGTCCTCCTCACCTAGTTCTGATGCAAAGTCATCAATAAGAGAAACACCCGTTCTAGCACATAAATCGACTATCTTCTCACGACCATAAATGGTCAACCCTCGACGGCTCAAGATGTCTGCAATTCGATGAATTGGTCTTGTAATTTCAGACATTTCAAGAACCTCCTTTTGCTTGAAGACAGTTAATCTCTAACCAAAAAGAGAATTCCTCGAAACCTCTGAAATCATACCCTGAGTATCGATGAAAAAGATAACTCTCACAGGTATCAGTCAAAGCTTCCGCAAATTTATTGATTCGCTCTTTGGGTAGAGCTCCCACATATTGTGCAAGGAGCTTCATCCATTCAGCATAGAGGTCACTCAATCTTCGTATGTCAAGGCCTTCATAGAGTCTTGCATTATAATCAATAGCCCATGAGTCTGGAGTGATTCTGATGACTCCTGAAACCTCAGGTACTGCGACCTTGTCAATTGCAAACTTAAGAGATCGTATCGCCTCGTCTGGAGAATATATCTTCTCAGCAACACGAACAGCTACATCGACAGCTTCCTTTACAAGAAGTAAACGTCGTTTTTCTGGAGATAAAACAGCAATAGCACCATTTTCTAACAAGGTATCTATTGCTTCCATTACTTGGACTTCAGGATACTCATCTGAGAGGTTCTCTATGATTGCACCAACACTGCGTCGTCCATCAAACAAAGTAGAGAGACGTGGAAGTATCGTAATAATCTCAGGATTTCTACGAGAGAGTTCAGATCTCTGAGGAGATGAAAGCTGCAAGAGTCTATCCATCTTTGATGTTGTAGCGACTATATCTTCCTTGTTTAGAATATTCGAGAATTTTACTTTACCAAGAGCCCAATAACGAGTAATTTCTGCTATGACTTCGTCTGCAGTTGTCTCACTCGCGTCAATTATCTCTGATACCGTTCGTTTTCCATCAATATATGGAGTGACGTAACCTGTGGAACTCGTAAGTGCTATGTTCTCAGAATCCACGGCACAAGGTACCCAGCTACTAGAGAGTTTTCGAAAAGACAGATTCTGAACTATTCCTTCACGAAAGTCAGGAAATTCCGTATCGATCCTGAGTGTATCTCTCTCTTGTCTACTGAGATCTTTTATCCAGATGCTCTCGAATTCCTCATGGAGAGATTTCAATATCGTAGTGATCTCATCATCCCATTCTCCGACGCTCACAACAACGAAATCAGTCGTTTCCCCAGAAAAGACTGTAAAAAGACGTGCACCATAATCAACTTGAAACATGGAGCTATCCTTCTCGATTACTTCTTTTGAAAAACTCTGGATTGCTGTGAAAAATCCAGAAACCAACATGGGATCGAGGTCCTGCGCCTTTGGATCAAGCTTCATGAAGAAAAGTGGTATTCCACCACGCTCCATTATCAGAAGAGCTTGAATGTTATGTCCAGCCAGTTGAAACCACGCCTCATCCTTTTGAAAGCTCACGGGCTATTAATGTATGCAAGTCGTCCAAGTCCGAAAAGAGTACACACTTTTAGGGCGATTTTTCGACGCCTTTTGTTTGATTAGAAGAAGTTAAATTTTGAGAAAACAATACAGACAGAGGATTGGGGATAGGTGAATTGATGTGAGGAAATCCTATGTGCTTTTTGCAATAATTGCGCTTTTGCTCACAATATCTTTTATCACTCCACTCTCACAGGGGTATGGTACACAATCATTCAACACGAATCTAAATACTGGACCATTTTTAGAGGAGGTACAGTACAAAGTAATTCCAAATCAAGATATGAGAGTTTTGGCACTTCAAAATGGTGAAATTGAGATGGATACATCGTTCTTCGATATATCGCACCTTACAACATTGAGCAAAGATCCAGATATCTCAATATACAGTACAATTAGAAATGGATATGGACATATCAATATCAATTGTCGAATCTATCCCTTAAACATTAGTGGACTGCGACGTGCGTTTGCTTTTGCATATAATAAAAACAGAGTCACTGTTGAAGCGATGCAAGGGTACTCTATAGAACATGACTCACTTGTACCTCAAGTTAGTGATTGGTGTGCTGAAAACGAATTCGACTGGCATTATTATGATGCTCGACCCGATATAGGAAATCAGATTCTAAATGATCTTGGATTTGAAATCGATGAAGTTACAGGATTCAGACTCGCACCTAACGGAGATCCATTCAATATAACAATCGATTATGCGGCATGTTCCTGTTTATTACCAGGATTGATAGCGCAGATAGGTGTAGATGCCCTTTTGTCTTTACATATTGATGCCAATAAAAGGGCATGCGATTTCAACGAATATTATGATCGTCTTAAAAATCATATAGACTATGATATGGTCTATTACGCGACTGTCTTTAATGATTTTGATATTACATGGCTTGCTTACGAGTATTGGTCAGTCTACGCAGATGTCTATGGAGAAAATCCAACTAACTTTGCAAATGAAACCTACGATTTTTGGAGAGATCAACTCCTTTATGGTCAGACATATGAAGAAATTTCTGAAGCAGCAACAGAGATGCAGAAAATTCTTCATTGCAATGTTCCGAGATTAGTAGTGTATGAGGACATATATTTTCAAGGCTATAGAAATGATAAATATACAGGGCAGATTGAGGATCTACTAAAACACATGTCAGGTTCTTGGACAATGAGGAAAATGCATAATCTCGATGGTAGTTTTGGTGGCACTATCGCAATTGCATTAGACGAAGAGCCGGATAGTTTCAATATCTTTGTCACTGATTCGCCCTATTCAGATGCGATAATATCAGAGCTCTGGCCATCACTATACAAGCTAAGCCCTGATGCAACTCCATGGCCAGATCTTGTCAAGACCATAGTGACTGAAACGCACTCAGACAATGCATTGATTCCTGAAGGGCATACACGTTTTACTATAAACATTGTAGAGAATGCAACATGGAATGATTGTACGCCACTAACTGCAGAAGATATTTCCTTCACATTTCGATATCTCCTAGAATCAGCTGAACATGGCAATCCAGCAGGCGATGATCTTGATGGTTTGGTATCAGTGTTCACACCAAGTAGCTTTCAAGTTGTTCTTGAATTCGACTCAGAGTCCTATTGGACATTCAGCAGGTTTGCATACAAGTATATCATTCCAGAGCATATCTTCAATGGCAGTAATAAGATTGGGCCTGAAAACTGGAATGTATGGAACCCAATTCTGAATCAGTCAGAACCATATATCAACTGCGGCCCGTTTGTCTTGACTGATTGGGAAATTGGCGAACATTATGATATAACACGTAATCCCAACTTTTACTACAGAGCAGAACCACCAACTACTTCAATCACTACTTACTCAACAACAAATCGAACAATCGATCAGAATCCATATGCGTTATTTTTACTTGGTGCTTCGATTGGTGCAGGTTCAGTCATCATTATTGTCTCTGGTACATTTATCGTTATTCGATCTAAAAAACAAGTTACTATGTAATCTACTAGACTATGTCTTGCTAAGGTGGTTCTAGCAAGTTTCAGCTATATTCTATCTCTAGCACAATCATGCCCATTTGATTATCAGCTAATTTTCTAATCTTCATAATACTTGATTCTCTTTCTGTGAGAACTCTGAGCGCATTTATTGGCTTTCTTGTCAATTCAATATTGATACTCAACAATGAATCGTTGCGATAATAAAACAAATCGCAATCTAAAGGAAGAATGTCGATAAGTATGACTTCTGGATAACTACCAAATATATAACATAAACTCACAATGATTCATCAAAAATCATGGAGGGAACTAGAAGATCTTTGGCTCATCCCATTCTCCCCAAAGATCGCGCCACACTTGAAATATCTCTCCAATAGTGGCATATTCCTTAACCGCATTTACAATATGAGGCATGACGTTTTCCTCACCTTCTGAAGCCTTTCGAAGACCATCAAGTGCTTCATCAACCTTTTTGTTATTACGTTCTTTTCGTATCCTCTGAGTCCTAGCAGTCTGACGACGTTCGACTTCTTCATCGATCTTTAGAACAGGAATTGTGATTTGTTCGCCTTCGAGAACATAGTCATTTACTCCAACGATGATACGTTTGCCATCATCAATCTCTTTCTGGTATCGATAGGATGCCTCTGCAATCTCTCGTTGGAAGAAGCCTTTCTCAATTGCCTCTACTACGCCACCTAAGGCCTCAACTTTGTCGAAGTATTTGTATGCTTCTTCTTCCATCTCATTAGTGAGTGCTTCAACATAGTATGAGCCAGCCAAAGGATCGATTGTATTCGCAGCACCACTCTCGTGTGCAAGTACTTGCTGTGTTCGAAGAGCAACACGAACAGCTTCCTCAGTTGGAAGACAGAGCGCCTCATCCATTGAGTTAGTATGAAGGGATTGAGTACCCCCAAGGACCGCAGCCAACGCTTGATACGCAGTACGGACAACATTCAACATGGGTTGTTGTGCAGTCAAAGAACATCCAGCAGTCTGGGTGTGAAATCGCATCCATAGAGACCTTTCCTTCTTAGCACCAAAGGTCTCTTTCATCTCACGAGCCCAGATTCGTCTAGCAGCCCTATATTTCGCTACTTCTTCGAAGATATCATTATGAGCGTTGAAGAAGAAGGATAGACGAGGGGCAAAGACATCCACATCAAGACCATGTTGCATTCCGACCTTGACATATTCCATCCCATTGAGAAGAGTGAATGCGAGCTCCTGAGCTGCAGTGGATCCAGCCTCACGAATGTGATATCCTGATATTGAGATGGTGTTCCATCGCGGGATATATTTGGCAGCATATTCCATTATATCTCCAATAATTCGGAGAGAGGGTGTAGGTGCAAGAATCCAAGATTTCTGTGCCATATACTCCTTTAATAGATCGTTCTGGATAGTACCTCCAATCTTATCAGAGGATACACCTTGTTTTTGAGCAGCAACCATATACATGGCAAGAAGGATTGATGCAGGAGCATTGATTGTCATGGATGTTGTGACTTTATCTAAGGGGATACCGTCAAAGAGAATTTCCATATCTTTTAGAGTGTCAACAGCGACACCAAGTTTTCCCACTTCACCATGAGAGAAAGGATGATCTGAATCTCTAGCAAAAATCGTCGGAAGATGAAAGGCAACACTAAGACCAGTCTGCCCATTAGCCAATAGAAACTTGTAACGAGCATTCGATTCTTCAGCTGTACCCATTCCTGCAAACTGACGCATTGTCCAGAGCCGTCCTCGATACATTGTCGGCTGGACGCCACGAGTAAATGGATATTCACTTGGAAAACCAAGATCCTTCAAATAATCAAAGTTTGAAATATCAAGTGGTGTATAGATTGCTTTTATTGGACGACTTGAAGTGGTAACAAACTCATCTCGACGATCATGGTTTTTCGTCTGATGTGAGTCAAGCGTCTCCTTTTCCCAAGTGTCATTAGCTTTCTGAATATCTTCCAAGTTCCTCTTAGTACTCATTAAGAGCTCCTCCAAATTGGAACAACACTTCGATTCGAGGACTAGATATTAAGTGTTCGATTTGGAAGTTAACGGGATAAAACGAATCAAAATTCAAATCCCTTTCGAGCAGGAACCTTTTTTGAGGCATAATAGTGCTTGATCTCCTTCATTTCAGTGACAAGATCAGCAATTTCAATTATTTCTTGCCGAGCGTATCGTCCAGTCATAATTAACTCGACATCTTTTGGTTTCATGGTAACTAGTTCTAACTGGTCCTCAATTGAGATTAGATTCCATTCCACAGCTACATTAATCTCATCAAGAATTAAGACATCGCATGAATGTTTTCGAAGGGCATCTTGAGCTAGTTTGAGGCCATTCTGGGCCATCTCAATATCAACAGGATCGGGATGCTCCTTGTTGACAAAGGTTTCTCTACCAACTGGGATTATCGTAAAATTTGGAATGAGATCAACGGTTTTGAATTCACCATAATTAATATCGACGCCATTACCTCGCATTGCGACTTTAGCCTTCATGAACGAGATTACAAGAACTTCTAATCCATGACCAGCGGCTCGTAAACCCGCGCCTAATGCACAGGTTGTTTTCCCTTTTCCATTCCCTGTATATACTTGGACGAAACCTGGTGAGATATCTCGTTTCATTACTTTACCTCGGGCTTTTTGATTCGCGTGACCAGTTCAGCCACCCGTTTTCCAAGAAGGACACTTCCTTCAATCGCCAACTCGTCAGTAGATGCAGATCTCCAAGTCCCATCATCCTTTTGCAGGCTTCCAGACCCAAACGTACCATGTTTAATTGGACTCCCCAGAGCGCCAACAACAATCATTCCTTGACCCAGAGCATAACGATTCAGAACATCAATCACATGTTCTTGACCACCATATCTTAGACCGGCATATGTCAATGCACCAAAGATCTTGTCTTTTAGCTGACTATCAAGCATTTTCATTGCTCTTGACCTATCAATAAAGTCTTTCAAAACACCAGGAACTGATGTGAAGTAAGAAGGCGCAGCAATAATAATACCATCTGCTCTCCGTAATTGCTCCTCTAATTTGGGCATATCGTCGTGAGCACTCTCAGGACACGGTCTCTTCCGTACACATGCATCGCAACCAGTACAATGCCGTATATCATAATCACTTATGTTGATTAGCAACGTATCTACCGAGTCTAACTCATCTGCAGCCTCAAGCGCTTTTGATAATAGAAATTGCGTGTTAGATTTTTCCTTTTTTGGCGTTCCTGATATTCCTACAATTAGCATTAGTTGACCGCTCCCTTTGCAATTCAAAAAAGATGGTCCCTACTTGTATATTTTGCTGAGCAGTTAGGACAAATTTGATCTAATTTTCTCTTTTAGTTCAACAGCCCGTTTAAGACAGCAGTCTGTTGATTCGTAGTCACTTAGATTGTGATATACCTTGGACATCAACTCATAGGCTTCTGCAATACCTATCTGATCATCTGCATTCTCTAGAGTTCGAATGGCATCATTAAGAACTCCAATAGCTTCAGCAAAAAGTCCCGTAGCATTTAACACATGACCTCTAATAATGAGTGTTCGACCAACAACCACCTGCATTTTTTTATCATCAGGATGATCTTCAGCCTCAAGAAGAATCCGAACCCAATAGCTCTCCGCATTTAGAAGTTCACCTCTATTTACTAACTGAATTCCGATGGCAAGATACGCTCTTGAGATCTGCACGGGATCCATCGAAGCTTTTGCCAAGTCCAATGCTTCTCTTGCATATTCAAGATTATTATTGGAGGATCCTAATGCATCATGAACAAAGGTTTCTTGAATGAAGCTTTGAGAGAGAAGAGCCAGACGACGTCTCTCTAATACAGGAGAAAGATTCTCAAGACTTGTCAAGAGATCTCTAGCTTCTTCGCATTCTTTTAGTCGTAGTTCTAAATCAGTTGACAAACGACAACGAATATCACACTGTCTCAGCAATGATTCAACCCTCTCCAAGGTCTCCTCATGATTCATATTAATTCCCCTCAAATAATATTTCAACATAAACGTAAATAAATTAGTCTACAATAGTTCATTTATTTCGTGTGCAATCTCTCCAACTACTGATATTGCATTTAGTGTGCTCTCTGTTGGTAATGCAGCAGCTGCAACAGTGAGTGAATTTATGCGAAGCATCTGCACCCTATAATCTCCTGAAGTAATACTAGTAGGAGCAATATCTATGATGGGTTTAATCACTCCTTGAGATATCTCAACTTCTAATCTGAAGAGATGTAACTCGGGCACATTGCCACGAACCATCTTACCTTGTGAATCGAAAATGCCTACAAAAGAGATCTCAGGCCGCTCTAGAGCTGTATCGATTAGCAACTCAAGTCTTGACAGGATTTCGGGTGATAGAGGGAACAAATCAATTGAAGTGTACTGATCGATGATATCATCAACGTTGAGAAGTTCAGAGATCCCACTATACCAAGATTGAATGACTGACCCATACTCGTGTGCTATTCTACGACCCATAGACAAAAGCAGGTATTTTAGAAAAGACGGGTTTTCGCCCATAGACGTTAGAGCTACGAGAGTAAAAGTATGGAAAAATGCATATGCCCAGAGACTATCATCATGCTGAAGTGTATAGACCCTCTCTGAAGAGGTACTGGATTTAGAATGAAACAACGCCACGCTATTTATCACGTAATGGGGAAGTCTCTGTAGATCAATAGGAGTATCATCTTTGAGTGACTTCCCATAGAGAGGTTCCCCATCACTCCTGATTATGTATAGGCACTGAATCATCACGTATCCCGGCGTATCTACGAGAGAAATTAATGGTCATAAGAGTT
>JAEOUN010000018.1 GCA_016839245.1 Candidatus Thorarchaeota archaeon | reverse complement strand
TGCTGTACGGAGTTCTAGATCCCCGAATCAAGTACGGGTAGTCTGAATAGATAAAAGGATAAAATGGAGGTAGAGAGATATTCTACCTTCTCTCTATTTTTAACTAAACTATATGAAAAACCAGTCCATCAGCAGGCTGTGATGATTGTTTTGGGATTAACCATAACTACTTAGCAACATGCTACAATCATTGGAAGAGCGATGATGGAGCCATAACAATGACTCAAGAGAGTTTGTTCGAAACCATTGTGCGTGTATTCGAATGGTATATATCGCCTCCATCAAAAGCTACACTTAAGCCGCCAAAACCGGACATATTCACTCTTGTGAAACGGTTCAAGGAACAACCCGTTGAGTTCAATGACGGGGAGCTACATATTCTAACAGATTTGGCTGTACGTCTTCTTACTAAAAAGAGTAGAGACACTGGATGGGCAATCCTCCATCTCTGCCACATTCTCTCTCTTGGGGGTGCAGCGGGCTATCATGTTCCCATCGAATCTGGATTCAAAGTCGACCCATTCTACTATGAATCAATGAAAGCTCACTTATTCAGTATCACGACAGAAATAATGGCGCAGGCAGGCATCTTCAGAGCAGGGGAAACACCTCTCTATCATGATAGCATAGAGTTATTTATTCACGACATGAGTGTAGGAAGATCTGGGATGCTGCTTCTGACAGACCAGCGTCTTTTCGTGGTAGGACCAGGCGACTTTGAATTTAAGACTGGGTATCGTCTTGCATACCCCAAAATTTGGAGGACTGCACATTGGTTACATTCTATTGATTACTTGGAGATTAGCAAGCTTGGTGAGGGCAAGGTAAAGAATGATGTTGCTCGATTCATATATGATACGTATTATATCAAGACATCAAAACATGAGTTCTTTGGTCCACTTTGGATTCGGTTTGACCTTCCAGATACCTATTCAATTAAAGGCCGGACAGCAAAGGTGTATATTCAAGCTCAAGATATTCGTAGAATGGCAAAAGGCATTCCCAAGGATGATGCACAACGCAGGATTTTTCAAATTTCAAGAAAAATCAGAGAGATACAAACATTGACGTCATGACCGAAGACTACATTCTGACCGCACGCGCCAAGGGCCTAGACGAGAACCAGGTGCTATACAAGCACGGATTAAAGAACGCAATGTTGCCGATATGTACCGCACATTCGAGGATAATTCGTACCTTTGTACAAAAGGGATCAGAAGTGGCGTTTTTAATCATCTATATGCTGCCAGTCATACTCAGACTCAATCTCTGAGCTTCTATTCATTTTTTAATATTTTTAGGCACACTCATCCGCCGTGTTAGTACCGAGTATCGTTTTATTTCGATGTTCTATTTTTTAATTCAATGTAGACTTGAATAGTTTACGATTGTTGTTCATATTTACACATAGACTTCTCAATACAAAACGCTTTTATTGCCCCCAAGTGCTTGATGCTCATCCGAATTCGACTCGGAACGGAAAGGAGATAGAGAGAATATGCTTACTAATCGTACTAAGCGAACGGTAGCTATCGCCTTAGCCGCAGCTTTTCTATTTATGGCAGTATCACCTGCTTTGTCAGTAGCCGCTGACATTCCAAGTGATCTAAGTGTAGGGCCATATGTTGATAAGATTGTGTACAAGGTGATTGCTAACCAAGACCAGAGAATTCTGGCTCTCCAATCTGGTCAGATCGAGATGGACAATAGCTTTTTCGATCCAAGTTATGTTGACCAGTTGGAGGCAGATCCCGATATCACCGTATTCTCAACAATACGAAATGGTTATGGTCACTTTACCATTAACTGTCGTGATGGAGGAGATGGAGCCCTTGCTGACTCTGTTGTGAGAAGAGCATTTGCTTTTGCTTTTGATAAAACTGCAGTTACTGATGAAATCCTTGATGGTTTCTCAGAGGAACATGACTCACTTGTACCACTACCAAATACATGGTGTGTAGAGACTCAATTCCCCTGGCACTATTATACTGACCAGACTGCAATTGGCAATACCATGCTTGATGAAGCAGGTTACGACTTTGTTGGCGAATACCGTGCAATGCCCAATGGTGACCCAATCCACATCACCATTCAATACGGTGCTGCATCAGAAGAGATTGCTGGTGGTACCGCTCAGATTGGTGTTGACGCCCTTCGTCGCCTTGGTTTTGATGCTGACAGACAAGCAACAGACTTCAATGCATACATTTCAACCTTGGACAGCCACGGTGATTACGATATCATCTTCTACGCTGTAAACTTCTACAGCAACGATATCGACTGGCTTGCCTACGAATATTGGTCTGAGTACGCTGATGTTCCATATCAGAACCCAACCAACTTCGCAAACTCAACATATGACGCTTTGAGAACTCAGCTTCTCTATGGTTCAACCTACGAGGAAGTCTTCGAGGCTTGCGCAGAGATGCAGAAGATTCTCTTCTACGAATGTCCAAGAATTGTATGTTATGAGAACGAATACCTTCAAGGCTACAGAAATGATGAGTACACTGGTCATGTTGAAGACGCTGGTAGATACATCACTGGTCCTTGGACAATGAGAAAAATTCACAAGCTTGATGGTACCTTTGGTGGTACAATCAACATTGCCCTTGGTGAAGAACCAGACAGCTTCAATATCTATACTACCAACTCTGCTTATGCAGCTGCTATCTTGGAGGAATTATGGCCTTCACTGTACACCTTTGACCCTAATCTAGATCGATATCCTGATCTTTGTGAAGCTCTGTTAGAGGAAACTCACGCTGATAACGCAGATGTCCCGCTGGGGCATACGCGTTTCACGATAGATATCGTTCAGAATGCTACGTGGAGCGATGGAGTAAAACTGACAGCTGAAGATGTTGCGTATACATTCACATATGCGTACGAGAGCTTCACCTATGGAAATCCTGCTGGTTCAGATCTTGGTGATCTATACAGTGCATTTGCTCAATCAACCTACAGAGCCATAATCGAATTCTCTACTGAGTCCTATTGGCATTTCAGTAACTTCGCTTATGACACTATCATACCCTACCATATCTTCAAAGACATTGGGTTTGATGGATGGAATACATGGAATCCTGTATTTGATGATGAAGAGCCCAACGTTAACTGTGGGCCATTCACATTCACCGACTTTGATGCAGGTGAATTCTACGAGATTACATGGAATCCACTATTCCACTATGCACCTGAGCGTCCTGAAACCACCACAACAACCACCACAACAACCGATGGTGGAGAAGTTCCAACTTTCAATCCAACACTAGCAATCGTTGCTGGTGCTGTTGGTGCGGCTGTTGTCATTCTTGTTGGTGGATTCGTCCTTCTCAGGCAGAAATAGTTTAACATTTTTTGGGGACTTTTGTCCCCTTCCCCTCTTTTTTGATTCATTTTTCATCGACCAATTTTAGTTATCTATGCCTGACGTTATTGCGTTAAAGAGAGTGTCTTTAATAGCAATTGTTCTTCCGATGTTGAGGTTTTGAAATAGATGCAGTTGAACAGGGATCGATTAAACCTGATTTTAGTCTCTGTCTTACCATTAATAATTGGAGGACTACTTGCATATTTACTTCTAGATGCTGCGCTTGTTGGAGAGGTTCTTCTTAACAATTCCCGGAACTTTTCTTTTGGGGTAGTTGTTATTCAATCTCTTATTTCAACAGGTCTTGGTACTTTGATTGTCTTTGCCATCTTTTATACACTTCAAAGAAGAGGCCCTGGTGCAAAGAGGACCATTGTTGCGTTTGTTGTTTCACCTATCCTTACTGGATCTTTTTTCCTTCTTGGTCAATCTCTGCTTCTTGTTCTATTCAAGAGTTCTACTCCTTCAATCTTGCCTAGTTTATTATCCCTTGCTTCTCTTGGAATTTTACTTATGTCCTTCATTTTTATCATAATGGATTCAGTACCTCCTTTTTTGAAGAACCTCTTCGTGATATTCTATGGTAGTATTTTTGGGACATTTCTAGGCGTAATCTTCATCACTGCGAGTATGTTTGTATTAGTGATATCCGTTGTATTGGAGGATTATTTTCTTACAAAATATGCACCATCATCGCAGGATGCCGTCTTAAGGGATATTCCTGGTGAGGACCCATTTGACTATACTCGAATTCAAACAAAGAATATTGCAGTAGGAGTCGGTGACTATATTGCTTTCTCATTAATTTCAGCTCATGCTCTGTTATTTTTCCCATTCTATGTATGGGTCATGTCAGTCTTTCTGGCAATTATTGGTATAATAATCAATGCAACAATATTTGTCAAGGAAAATGAAATTCTACCTGCCATTCCTCTTCCTGCAATTCTTGCATTATTCCCTTGGATAGTTCACCTCCTTGTATTATCTTCTCTCTAAAAATATGTGCGTGGAGCATAAACCAAATATTAACATCGAAAATCAATCTTAGTCGTGGAATGTAATGATATCAAGTGAAAAAACACAAAACATCATTGTAGCTACTACAATAATCATTGCTGTCATAAGCTCAGTTGTAATAGTAAGTAATGGTACATATTATGCTGGTACCTACACATTGCTAGGTGAGCTTGATATTACTTTCAAAGGATTAACAATCAGTCACATTGATCCACTTGATAATGAAACATATCCTAGCATTCAATTTGTTTTTAATGTTGCAACACATTCAGCATATAGAGGGAATTTACGTATCAACTTCATGGGCTTTACACCCTTACTAAATAATGATAGCTTGTCTTACACTCAATTTTCTGTAATTCCCCCTGTTGCGGATCAATATCTTACGCCTACATATAGCCATGATTTTATCTTCAACGAGACGGCAATGGATGACTTGGGGATAGATCGACAAACTATCTTAGACGCCTATGAATCTGGAACATGGTTTTGGCAGGTAGAGTTTAGATATTCGTACTTCTTCTTTGATGTCTTTGGCACAATTGATTTTGGATACAAAAATTTCAACATCACCGAGACGACGATAATCTAGATTATTTCCGTGACATACGATGCTTCAACTCGTTAATCCTGTTCACTGAAACAGGATCTACATGGTTGAGGTCAGCGAGTTCAACAGAGACCATATCTAGATAGTGTGTGAGTGCGAGCATTTCTTCAATTGGTACTCCCTTGTCTACCGTTAGAACAAGAGGATCGAGGCGCATATCTTCGTATAACTGATAAGTTATGTTCATCCGTTTCAGTATCTCTAATTTCTCATGCGTTCCTCTCAGAAAGATTGGTAGGATGTCTTTTCCCATCGATCCTGCAAATCCCTCAATCTCATTATGATTCGCTTCGGGAATCTCCGCGTAGAAGGCTGGATTCTTAGAGTTCTCGTTCATCTGGCATTTTGCTCGATATGCCACTGGAACTAGGTGTCCAGAACCAATAAAGAGAGGAATCTTATGATGAATTAGAGATGCTACTTTAAGAGGTTCTGGGATAGTATTACCCCATAAATTCACCTTTTCTTTCAGATATTTTGCTATTCCATCAAAATCAGTTTCTCTCTGTCCTAATGATAATTCTGTTATTTTTAATACTGCTGAGAATAACAATGGAAAGGCAGCTCTTGGTTGAATTCTCCCTGGTATCTTGATCACTATCTTTCCTATCCTGCCAATCTCTCCACCCGATGAGATGCATATGGTACGAAGATTTCTATCCATCGCATTTCTGAGCGAAGAAATCGTTTCCTCTGTATTCCCACTATAGCTCGTCAAAACAGCAATCCACTTATTATCGATATATTTCGGGAGCGAATAATTGCGGATGACTTGTAGCAGTATCTTAGAATTCTCACATAGTAAGGATTGTGTATAGCTTCCAGCTATTGAGCTGCCGCCCATTCCTACATAACAAATACCATTAATCCCCTCGTCACGAAACTCATTCAAAACTACTCTAATATGAGGTGCTATTTCTATTATGCTAAATAGGTCTGGGAAATGTGTCACCATATTTCTCATGTTTTGAGAATCGATTTCTTTCAGGATTTCCATGATGTTCTCACTTAATTCAGTTAATTATCTGAATGTTAAACATTTTCTAATTTAAAATATAAGACATCCATAACAATACTAAAGTATCGGAATTTAGCATTCTATTGCTAATGGAATGATTTTGGAGGATTAACTATGGGTATTATGAAGACTGCAGCAGTAAGGGGTCTGATTCCCTCTGGAAACAAGGTGAGTGAACTCAGATCAAACATAGTGAGGTTGATTAACGAGACCTCTACAGTTCTTGAGGAACGATTCGGACCAACAGGTCTTGAAGCAATTGAAGACATCTTTCGTAGACTTGGCGAAAAAGATGCTTTGCTAATGAAGGATCGTCTTGGTTTTGGTGATACCTTGAAAGACTCTCTAGATTCCTGGTTAGTGATTGGTCATATTATGGGCTCCAGAATGGAACCAAATTGGGTGTCTGAGAAACGAGTCGAAGTAAGCCACAGCTACTGCCCTCAACATGAGGAATTTATGAAGCATGGGAAATTATACTGCACACAGGCTTGTCTTCCCTATGTTGGAACAATAGCTGAAAAAATTGGAAAAGATGTAAAGATGGATGTCGTTCGTGCAGCTGATGAGAATGGTACTTGCATCAAAGCTCTCTCAACTTCCTAAAGGTTTCATTCTATGAACGATACACAGGTCATCAGATTCTCGGTGAATCAACATCCTCTTTCAGGAATATTGACAACTTCCGATTCTGGATCTATGGAAGTCGTAATTCTACTCCATCCTCATCCGCTTTATGGTGGGGACATGGATAATCCTATAATTTCGATTCTTGAGAGTGTATTTCTCAAGAATCATTTATCCACTTTCAGATTCAATTTTCGAGGAGTATCCAGTAGTCATGCAGATTTTGATGGAATCCGAGGGGCAACACTTGATGGTTCAAATGCATGTGCGGTTCTGAGAGAACAGAGTTTGACAATCTCGGGACTTGTAGGTTATTCATTTGGCGGGTCTGTGGCACTTCGATTAGCTCTTTCAATACCTGTTAAATTTGTAATTACACTTAGTGCATCATTAGATCTATATTCAGAAGGCTCTTTTCCAATAGATAACTTATCAAAGATCTCGTGTCCACTTCTTATGTTCCATGGCACAGCTGATCAAATGGTATCTATAACTGATATGACAAGAATATCAAATGAAATTGAAACAGGAGTCAAGACAATATCTCTGGCCAATGAAGGGCATTTCTATTATCAGTCTATTCCAAGTGTGACAAGAGAGATTCATAGTTTCATTTCAGAACTAAAATATATTGGACAGCTTTAAGGTTAGCCTTAAGTAGTGTGTTATTTTGAATTGCATCGTTGGTGGCTATACATGTTGAAAGCCTTGATTTTTGATATGGATGGGACAATAACAGAGCTCTCCTTACCTCTCGAGGCTATGCGACAGGATACTAAGAACTATTTCATAGAAAGAGGTCTTCCATCACATCTTCTTGATATGGCTGATGGAATTTCAAGCACTACCGCGAAAGCAAGAGAATACTTTCTCACGCATGGCTATGATTTACCTCAATGGAATCATATGGAACAGGAAGTGGATGAAATTCTAAGTACTCACGAGGGCTTTGCTGCAGAAAGCGCCAAGTTGCTTGATGGTACACTTGATGTGGTGAAAAAGCTCCGTCAACAAGGATACCTGACTGCCATTCTTACCAACAACGGACGTTCAACTGTCGAAAAGATAATGAAACAAATTCCACTCAAGGAGTATTTTGATGTTATTCAAACTCGACACGAATCCCCACAGCCTAAACCACATCCTGATGGATTGTTGAAGATTATATCCGATTTAGGTCTAGATAAAAGCGAAGTTGTCTATGTTGGCGATGCCATAATTGACGCAACAGCAGCTACGCGAGCAGGTATTGAATTCTGGGGAGCTGCAACAGGTGAAACACCTAAAGAGGTCTTGCGTAATGCTGGTGCTTCCAAGGTTTTTCACTCTCTTGATGAAATCTTAGATGAAGCTATCCTGAGAAAGCGATGACCTTCTCTCAACATGGCCATTTGTTAAGTGACCCAACAATGACGTAGCTGGTTGTAATTTTGACATCTAGCTAAATTCTCCTCGCAAACGATCAATCTCGTATTGCATCTTATGACTCGCTCTATTTGGCTTCTCGTGGCATTGAAACGCATCTCTAGAGGCGCTGATGAATTACTATCATCTGACTGAAGGTTATATACTCTAAATCATAGAGATATACCGTGACAGGCAGTATTCCCATTCTAGAAGAAGTAATTGATCAAAGCACACAAGATGAGGTCAAGTTCAATATGTCTACAATTGATGAAGGTACCTACCTTGTCCTTCGTTCTGCATCAGGAGCATTTACATGTCGATATCCGCCAGTTCCCAAAAAATGGAATTCAATTGATCGACCTCACGTAGCTCTTCTTTTACATGATTCAAATCGTATCTTTCCTGTCTTTCTTTCGCAACCTAGTACTAATTCAACAAATCAAGATCTTGATACAACCGATCTCTCAAAACTGCCGTCCATGTCAATTATTGAGATTCGTCATGACAACTCACATTATGCATATTATCGACGAGATAATGGTTCGTGGACAAAGATTGCAGAAGCAAATGATCCATTCATTGTTGAAGTATTCTCTCATGGGTATGCTCCAATTGTCATGAATTTAATTGTACCATGATTCTACATGATCATATTTTTTGGTTCGAATGAAAAACCAGTGTTTATTCAATAAAGAGCGTAGCCAAGTAAACATGACAATACGGGAGAGAGAGGTGCCATAGAAAAAGGTTGCTTGCGTTTGAGGAGGAGAGGATGTGTGTGTGTTAGGATTTTAGGAGGGGGTGATGTTGGCACCTCTCAACTAAGACTTATTTTTACAAATTTGCATATAAAAATTGTGGAATATTCAACTTCTATTCCATACAATTGCGAAATTCGCAAATATTGAATAATGATTACTATTATTCGCAACCTCCCATATTTTAAATTCAAAACTATGATGGGAAACCTAGAAAGTCTCTTCGCAATACGAATTTTGCTTAAATGTATTCTGAGCTATGTTGTATTAGGGCCAGGGGGCCTCTCTCTCATAAGTAGTGTTTCTCTCCTTCCTTCATGTTCTCTTCGGCCCCCTTTCTCCTCACACTATTCTGCTTGAAAATCAACATTAGATGTCCAGTGATGATCCATTCATATCCTAATTGAATTGTCAGTCTTCTCTAACTATGACTCTCTTATTCTTAAATTGGGCTCTCTCAGCATTCTAATCAAACGACTCAATATCAGCAATACTTATATGCTATTATAACATATTATAATTTAGAAAGGGGGTCCTTGCGACCATCATGAATCTTAATCCCTCCCCTCTCTCTCCCTCCTCCTTTTGGGACCCCCTACTCTATGTTTTGTAAATAGACTTCATGTTTATTCCTTTCAAGTATAATCTTCATGCAAGTTTCAATCTGAGTCCACTGGTTATTGGTACAACTATCTCCTCGCCAGCAAGTTTTAAAGGAGTAACCTAACGTGGCATTCCAAGGCGAGTAATAGTGTCAGTGGCAAGGAAAGCAGTTGACAGCACATTGAAGAAAATATTGAATTACACTGCAGAGATTATCATGGCAATTTTCCTCTTAATCTTCACATGCGTGCCTCTAATCTTTGCTATCCCTATGTGGTTCCAGCATGTATTGTTTGGTGTTTCCAGACCCAGTCTCACAATAAATCCCGTTGAATGGTTTGGTCAGGATGGAGCAGTATGGATTACTCTGTTACTTGGTCTTTTTAGTTACGGCATTGGTTATTTCTACATTCTGAAAATGAAACCCGGTATTGTATCTGAAGATGTCGAAGAAGAAGGCGACTTAAGCAATATTGAAGAGGAAACCGATGATGGCGATTATGTGACTCCTCTTGAGGATACCGAAGATGAGGAAGAGGTTCCACTCGAGGATCAGGAAGAGGAAGAATCTGCTGAGGATGAAATTTCTCTTGAGGATCAGGAGGAAGAGTCCACTCTGGATGAAACAGATGAACATCTATCTGAAGATGAATAGTATTTCTAAGCAGTCTTTAATTTCCTCTATGTTGAACTATCTAACCTAACTTAAGCTTTGTAGAAATATTATCTACAAGTACTTCAAAGGATTTTGAAACCTTCGACTCTGGATCAGTAATGACGAAAGGAGTGCCTTCATCACTCAATGTTATAACTCTTGGATCAAGTGGAAGAGTTCCAAGATGGTTGATTTTGTATTCCTCAGAAGCTTTCTTTGCAGCTCCTTCACCAAATATTTTGTAGGATTCTCCACATTTAGGACAGACAAACTCAGCCATATTTTCTACAATTCCTAAGACCTTTACTCCCATTCTTTCTACAAGTTGAATAGCGCGCCTTGCGTCTAAAACAGCAACTTCTTGAGGAGTAGTAACAATGATAACGCCGTCAATATCTGGAATTGATTGCAGGATGCTGAGTATTTCATCTCCTGTACCAGGAGGCAAATCAACAACAAGAATGTCGAGGTCGCCCCATTTTACATCAGCTAAGAATTGACTAATTGCTTTTGCGACCAATGGTCCTCTCCAAGCTACTGCATCATCATTCTTTCTAAGTAGGAAACCCATACTCATGACTTTCATATCCAATGGTCCAACAACTGGTTCAATAGAATTTTCATTGACAGTCGGATGGTGTCCTTCCAAGCCTAATAGTTTTGGAACATTTGGTCCGTAGATATCTACATCCAAAATACCTGAGGTTTTTCCTCTTTTAGCGAATGATGTTGCTAAGTTCGTAGCAACAGTCGTCTTCCCGACACCACCTTTGCCTGACAGGATTACTATCTTATGTTTGATTCCTTTCATGTTTTCAGCCACTTCTGGAGGTACCATTGATTTAGCCATGTCACATCACTTTGCTTGGCACCAATTTGCAATTGGATATAAAATATAGGATATGGATAATAATTCATTACATCATTTTGCCTGTGTAAACACTATAGAGTGCATTAGCGAGTTTTTCGCTCGAAGCAGCAATGAATACCATCCTCGAATCAATGTCAATTGGAAGACAAAGGCGATTACCCGATTGGTCAATAACATATCCTCCTGCTTCAAACACCATATGAGTTCCACAGAGATGGACAATCGATAATTTACCTCGCATATCAATCATGGCTTCAAGTGCGCCTGATGCAGTCCAACATAGATCAAGCAAATTACTGGCAGTTCGTCTAATATCCTTGACAATGCTGAGGATTCTATTTGAAGCACTTGTGAACTCTTCGTCCCAGAAGCGATTAGTATCGTATGATATGATTGCGTCTTCTATTTTTGTAGACTTTGATGGTTTGACTCTTCTTCCATTCCGTGTTACTCCTTTTCCCCTCACAGCGATGTAGGTTTCTTTTGTAAATACTGAGTCAATTATGCTCATCTCTGCATCATCAGTATTAAGAATCTTTGAATAGTGAATAAGAGATATTCCTGAAGAGCAGAGTGGAATTTCTCTCTCAAGGTTAGATGATCCATCTATGGGATCAATGATAGCCAAATATTCTGGTTCTTTACATAGTTCTAGATATCCTTGTTCTTCAGTTAGGAAATTAAATGATGTGCCTGATTCATTTAGAATTCTGATAATCTCCTTTTCTGCTTTAATATCAAGGACCAAGGTCTGATCCCCATATCGATTCTTATTTCCAGTATGATCTTTGACAGTATCTAGATTATCTAGAACGATTTCTTTCGCAGCATTTGTTGCATCAAGCAGAACCTTAAGAAGACTCATAGTAGAATCAGTTTACAAGTCAGCCAGAACACTATATCTTTCTTGTGAACTAGGTCTTGCAATACCTTAAATTGTTCAACTACTGAGGTAGATATAGTCAGTAACTCATAATGGTGGTCTTCATGGGTTTTCTAAGTGGGAAGAAAAAAGTCGACACAGAACGTGGAATTCTTGAAATGAAGGGTACAATGAATGCATTGACCCTCAGAATTAGAAGACTCGAAACAAGGATGACTGAAGAGCAGAAGTCTGCAAAGGATGCAATGTCCAAGGGAAATCGCTCCCTTGCTCGTTCACATCTTAGTATTGTGGTGGATTTAGAGAATCGAAAAGGAAGATATTCTCAACAATTACTAACATTAGAAACAGCTCTACTTAATCTTGAAGAAGCAAAGACTCAATCTGAAGTACTTAGAGCCTTTACTATTGCAAATGATGCGCTTACTGAAGCACGATCACTGCTTAGTCCTGAAGAGATTCAAATGCAATTAGACAAGCTTTCTGAATCATTTGAGCATATTTCTATCGCTGGTGAATTATTATCTGAGGATCTTTCAGGTACTGATTCCACTGTTGAGATGGAAGAACGGATAGATCGACAACTAGATGCGATGGAAGCTGAAGTATTACTAGAGAAAGAGGGCGTTCTACCCCCTCTTGAAATCGAGGAGAAAAAAGGACCTGCCGAGCGAACAGCTGAGAAAGCTGGGGAAAAAAGAATCGATGACCTTCTTGCCGATTTGGAGAAGGAAGCACGTGAGGAACGCGAAAGAGAGGCTGAAGGTTAATCCTAGTTTATTATTCAGACTTTATAATAGGTGTAATTAGTATTGGATATCAGGTTAGTTGTTTTCGACGTTGATGGAACTCTCACCCAGCATAGCAGTATCTGGTGGAGATTGCATGAGCTTTTTAACACGACAAAAGAAGGACGTATCTACTTTGACCAATATTTTGCAGGAGATATTGACTACAAACAATGGTCTGATTTAGATGCTGCTCTCTGGACTGGTCAACCAATTTCAGTTGTGATAGATGCGGTCAATAATACGAAATTAGTTCCTGGGGCTAAAGAAGCGATTGACTCTCTTAACAAACATGGAGTAAAAACCGCTATCCTATCAGGAGGTCTTGATGTCATGGCAGAAAGTATTGCTAAAAGAGTAGGAATTGACTTTGTTTTAACAAATCGACTTCTACATAAAGACGGAAAGCTACTAGGTGTTGTTGAGAATGTTGTGGGCTGGGCTGATAAGGATCAACATATTCATACAATTCTTGAGCACTTCAACGTTTCACTTCAAAATACTGCATTTGTTGGTGATGGACGTAATGATTTGAGTGTGTTCAAAATTGTTGGTCTATCTATTGCTTTCAATCCAAAAGAGGATGAAGTGGCTAAATCAGCAGATGTTGTTATCCGCGAAAATGACCTTAGAGCAATCATACCTTATATCATATAGGCGTCCCAGTAATTAGTAAGACAAATACATAGATTTGCAATAGAATAATCATTGCTCCTTCAAAAAAGTCCAACCGATGATCATCTGCAATTGCTCGTTTGAGAAACCAGAGACTTCCTGCAATGATAATTATCTGAAACAGCACATATCTATCAAGGGGTATTAGAACTATCATTCCAATTCCACCCATCACAAGAAGTACAATCTGCAGGACTCCTCCGATAAGATTTCCAACAGCAATTCCAATTTTTCCTTTTGTAGCAGCAATCAAAGCTATACCATGTTCAGGCAATGCTCCTGCTGCGCCTAGAATGAACGCCGCAATTGCCACATGATTTATGCCAAAACTATTAATCACCAGACTATATTCGTCTAACAAGATTTCAACTGAATTTGTTAGAACCTCACCAGCAAGGAATATTCCTCCAAGTCCAATCAAAGTAAGAACTAGAGCACTCCTTTTGCTATGATTCGGGTCAGCTTTTGGTGAGTTCTCTGCAACACCTCCAGTAGCAAGTGCCCATGAATATATGATATATGACAGAAATAAGACAAAGGCTGCAATTGCTGGGAATTTAGGATCGGTAGGAGGATTAGGACCTGCCATATCGAGAATGCCTAAGGCAAACATACTGATGAGAGCAACAATTGTCCACCTAATCAGAACTGAATCTTTTTTGATTGCCTCTTCCGGTACATCCATGTCTGGAGCACCTTTAGTCGAAATAATGATTGTCAATCCAAGAAGAAGCATATTGAATCCGGCTGCTATCAAAACCGAGAGTATTGCAATATCTAAAAGCTCAGAACGATTACTTATCCATCCATTATATGCCGCTATTCCACTAATCACTGCTTCCGGCATATTGCTTGCCAGACTTGAAAGCATTCCTGCCATATACGCAGTGTAACCAAGATGTCCTGCGGCGCTTTCAAAACCTTCTACAGCCCATTCAGATGGTCGAAAAGCAAGCCATATACCAACGGCGAACCCCAGAATTAATACAATGCTAGGATCAAATCCAGAGAATCTAGAATAGAAATATAATATAATTAAGATTCCAAATATTGTAAATTCTGTCTTTCCAGCAACAAGGGATTCTCTAACACTATGGAATTGATTATTGTCAGTTGTTTTTTCTTTGATTTGAGGAACCCCCATTGTATTTGTGATACTCAGACTCTCTGCCAGATAGTTATTAATAATGATGTTTACGGGGATGATTCTATCTAATATTAGTATAGCGATATCCTGCTCCTGTATTCAATAAAACAATCTCTTCATCATAATCAATAGCACCAGATTCAATTAAGTTATGCAGTCCAGCAATTCCAACTGCACTCTCTGGGCTAATATCTAATCCCTCGAATTTTCCAGTCATTCTCCTAATTGGTTCAATATCCTGTTCTGCTACTGCTACTGCTCCGCCTCCTGAGTTTCTAATGACACTAAGGATTAATCGACTGGCAAACGGGTTTGGAACGCGGAGCCCCAACGCCTTAGTGTTTCCATTTATCCAAGGTTCGATATCGTCCATTCCTTTCTCAATCGCTCTCACAATAGGTGCGCATCCTCCACTTTGCGCTGCGTACATGCGAGGTCGCTTATCCCCAATCATTCCCAATGATTCTAGTTCATCGAATGCTTTTGAAATTCCGAGAATTGCAGTTCCCCCGCCAGTCGGACAAATAATCGCATCTGGTACATCCCATCCCATCTGTTCAGAAATTTCGAACCCTATCGTTTTCTTTCCTTCAACACGATATGGTTCCTTAGTGGTTGATAGATCCATCCAATTCCCATTTCTTTTTCTCATCTCATTTCCTGCATCAGAGATTGTTCCAGGCACTCTAAAAATCTCTGCCCCATACAACTTACAAGCTTCAAAGAAAGGCTCAGGAGTATCCTCAGGCATAAAAACGTTCGATGGTACATCTGCTGCAGCACAATATGCACTTGTTGATATTGCTGCATTTCCTGCAGATGGCAACGCAAATGCTTTTGCACCCAGTTCCAAATTCTTGGATATCGCAGTACAAAGTCCACGATCTTTGAAACTACCTGTCGGATTTTGTGATTCGTCTTTTATCCTTAACATTCGTAGTCCAAGATGTTTGCCTAAATGCCTTGATAGAAGCAAAGGAGTCCACCCTTCTCCAAGACTGATAATAAACGATGGCGATTTAACTGGAAGAAGTTGAGAGTATCTCCACATTGAATTCATATCAGAGGGAAATTGTCCTGACGCAACTTCCTCTTGAATCCCTGCCATATCATACACTGCAAGTAATGGACTTCCACACACACAATAAGTCTTGATAGTGTCTGCAGAATGTTTCCGCCTGCATTGGGGGCATTCGAGGTGTGATATGTAAGAAATCAACTTGTCCACCTAATATCTCGACACATTGTAGATTCGCGCACTTCCAAATAAGCATGTAGTATTGATTGAATGGACACCCTTATTTATCGCTGTTCCTGATTATTGTGTGAATAAATAGGTGTGAATCTTCTTGGGCGAGCTGAAACGAACAACAATGCCATTCTCTGCAATTGTTGGATTAGAAAAGCTAAAGCTGGCCCTCATTTTAAATGGCATTAATCCTCGCATCGGTGGTGTCCTGATTTCTGGTCCAAAAGGGACTGGAAAAACGACTGCTGTACGTGCTTTAGCAGATCTTCTCCCTGATGTTGATATAATCGATGATTGCAGGTTTGGATGTAATCCAACAACTCCAGATTTCTATTGTGATGAATGTCGCAATAAAATCCTCAATGGTGAGAAGCTCAAATCTGGCAGGCGAAAAATGCGAGTCATAAATCTCCCCCTCTCAACGACTGAGGATCGATTGATTGGATCTCTTGACATCGAACAAATCTTGCAGCAGGGAATTCAAGCTCTAAAAACAGGCATCCTCGCTGAAGCAAATCAAAATGTTCTCTATGTTGATGAGGTAAATCTACTACCCGATCATCTTGTGGACGACCTCTTGGATGCAGCAGCAACGAAGATAAACACAATAGAACGGGAAGGCATTTCAGTTTCTCATCCTTCTGACTTTGTCTTAATTGGCACGATGAATCCTGAAGAAGGTGAGTTGCGTCCACAATTACTCGATAGATTTGCTCTACATGTTGCAGTTGGTTCACGGTACTCTATCGAGGACAGAATGGAACTCGTACGTCACAATCTGGAATTTGAGGGTAATCCTGAAGCTTTTCGAGAGCAATGGTCCGCAGCTCAGAATGAGCTTAGAGATCAAATCACTCATGCAAAATCGTTACTTGATAAAGTAGTTCTTCCTGATTCTCATCTTCGTGCTATTGCTATGGCATGCGACGCACTTGAAGTGGACGGTGTACGGCCAGATATTGTGATAAGTAAGACTGCCATAACTCATGCTGCTCTCCAAGGAAAGACTGAGGTTTCTTTGGATGACATGAAGATTGCCTCACAATTGACGCTGAGCCATAGGACACGAAGAGGAGGTCTCTTAGAACCACCTTCTTCTGATGACATTGATAGAGCAATCACAAAAGCATTAGAGGTAACAAGTAAGAAAGACCGGCGTAGATCCCCCACAGAAGTGCCTTCTGAGGAAGAAAAGGCTGGAGAAAAAGGAGAACGGTTAAGCGGCGGGCGGTTTGGAAGCCAATCTAGCTTTGCTCAATATGGACGTCAGGAAGGAAAAAAAAAAGCACGAAAGGAGTAAGAAATCCTCATGGTGATTCAATAAAAGGAACCCTCTGTGCTGTAATCATGGTTGTCATCTTCATCTATGGTGCTTGGATTTTTCTGAGTCCAATCAACTGGTTTTTTGGCGCTTGGGTTCTGCAATTTCCTCCACCAATAGCATTGATTATTGATACAATTATTTTCGTGCCACTTATTACAAAACTAGTCCGTAAGTGGCTTGAAGTGATGACCCGTCGTTCTGGAGGTCCTGCTGCTGGAATTGATACAGTCGAGCCTGGTATGGCTGAACCTGAACCTGGTGATGAATGGTGTCTCGCAACTAGGCCTTATGGACCTGAGAAACCCAATTTAATAACAGGACCAAAATCAGACATACGTGAAGCTCCCTTTGGACTTGATGATACTTTTTTCATAAAATTACCTGATATTGATTCAGGAGAAGCAATTTTTGACTTGGACAAATTACAGCAACGAGCTATGATTCGTTCAAAGGTAACCTCCTGTGCTTGGATCAACAAAAGAGTTAGCTCCCGTGCTATGGGTTCTCTGAAAGCTTCTGATACATTGAAGATAGGTCGACCTATTCGATCAAGAATTCCACATAGAGAGATTGGAAGTATCCATCTGCCTTCCACAATAATGGCTGCCATCTCTAGAATTGGAAAGACTACAGAATTGCCAATTCGTATCAAGAGGGAAGACATCCGTGAAAGTGTATTCACAGGAAAAACGCCTCTAACAATCATCCTTGTGATCGATGTTAGTCTCTCTATGAAAGGGAGTATGGAACAAGTTAGACAACTCTTAGAGAGAATTGAACGAGAAACTAGAGGCTCAAAAGATAGGACTGGTATTATTGCCTTTAAAGACAGTGGTGCAGTTGAGATTCAAGTTCCTACTACCAACTGGAATAAGATCTATCGTGCTCTTGGAAGATTGAAATTATCGGGCTTGACACCGCTTGCAGATGCACTACGAAAAGCGATTGACTCCATACGCAGAGAACGTATGAGGAATAGAGATGTTGAACCATTGATTATCATAATCTCAGATTTTTCGCCAAATATTCCACTTGCACAATCAGCTAGTCCTGGTGAAGAACAATATACTCCCCTTCAAGACCTTATTCGAACATCTCGATTATTAAGGAAGATTCACGTTCGTCTAGCGGCAATAAATGTCGATTACGAGCAAGTCAAATGGTCACAGTTTCTTAAACGTCCATATCATGAGGCCCTTGAGTTAGCTGCAATGTTAAGGACCAGAAAGGAGGGATTAGAAGATCCTCTGGAAACTATTCTCGCTGTTGATGAGTTCAGAAAGTCATTTGGTGCTTATGTGGTAGCTAGATCTGGCGGAGGTCGAGCTTACCTATCAAAGGAATTATTGAAAGAAAAGTCAATATTAGGAGTCCTGCTACAATCTCAACATTCCAAGTCGAGACTTCGTGAAGAGGATCTGCGAGCTGTTGAGTCCTACCTGCCCTCTTAGTAGAAAATTGCAAACTCGATTAGATTATTAACGAAGTCTTAATCATTAGTTTGCGCATATAGCTGATAGATGCCTTCTGTCATAGTGAGCGAGGAGAGCCTAACACAGGTTTCTATGAATTTGCTTTTCATGCATTAGGCACAAGCTGTATGCGCACCTCTAAGGAGAATATTATGAATGGAACCAGGTAAAGTACCTCCAGAAATCTTAGAGAGCATTGTCTACGCTAATCTTGGAATCAAAGATCCTGACGTTTTACTAGGTCCTGGTCTTGGCGAAGATGCAGCGCTCATCCAAATAGGCGACAAGGTTATTGTTGCAGCAACTGATCCTATAACTGGTGCAATTGAGGATGTTGGATGGCTTGCTGTCCACGCAAATGCAAATGATATTGCCACATTTGGTGTTTCTCCAAGATGGTTCCTAGCTACAGTCATGATACCATATGGTTACAAACCCGAGGATTTGGGTGCCATCATGGAGCAAATTGATGAAGCTTCTAAACAGCTGGGTATTGCAGTCGTGGGTGGTCATTCAGAAATAACTGAAAGAATCAAACAACCCATTGTTGCTGGATTCATGATTGGAATGGCTGATATTGGGAAATATGTCACTTCTCATGATGCGCGTTCTAGTAATGACATCATTATGACAAAAACTGTTGCTCCAGAAGGAACTTCAATTCTGGCAACTGAAGGTTATTCCTTTTTATCACAATATTTGGATAGGACCATTCTTCAGCAAGCAAAGAATATGCGTGGACAGATTAGTGTTGTTAAAGAAGGTGTTGCAGCTTTTAGGACAGGATTTGTTAGTGCAATGCACGACCCAACAGAGGGTGGAATTGCTAATGGGATTCATGAACTATGCGATGCCAGTGGAGTAGGTGTCGAAATTGATTACGCCTCAATTCCAATAGCTGAAAGCACAAGTAGAATTTGTGAAATTTTGGATGTTAATCCCTTAGAGCTCATTAGCAGTGGATGCATGTTAATTTGCTGCGATAACAAGCATTCCAATGATGTCATAAATACCTTGGAATCTATTGGTATAGGCTGTAGAATCATTGGAACTATGAAAGAGGATACAAATTATCGAAAAGTTCGAAAAGACGGACAGTATATTGATTTAACAAGACCCAAAACAGACGCACTCTGGACTGCTTTGAAGAAAGTTACTTCTTCATGAAATCTTCTAATCGTCTGATATCATCATCAGTAATCCACTCTAAAATTACTGGTGAGAGTGAAATATTCTTGTTTATGAGCACTTCAAAGGCATCAGTATTTGTTGGTGGAGTTTTCTCAATACCCAAGTACCAAAAATACGGACGACCATTGGGATCGACTCTTTTTTCGACTTCATTATGCATCCGAATTTTCGAAGGTTTTGTTATCACTAATTTGCTATCCTCTGAAATATCAACAGGAAAATTCAGATTCAATAAATCTATTTTTTCAGGCATCCCTTTTTCTAAGATTTTCATTACAATCTCTTTTGTTATATCGCATACCTTATCGCAGTCTCTGATTGCCCCTGTTGAGTCGAACCATTCATTTGGCTTTGCTTCTCGTGACACTGCTAATGCTGGTATTCCTCTAATTGCAGCTTCTAGTGCAGCTCCGACTGTCCCACTGGTTAGCATGCTTTGATATCCAACATTGGCTCCCGTATTTGGACCTGAAACGACCAAATCTATCTTTTCATAAAATGCTTCTGCGAGAATTACAGAATCTGCTGGCGCTCCATCATGAGAAACAAAACTATATCCATTCTGTTGATGTTGCTCTGTAATTCTAATTGGATTCTTAAGTGTAAGAGCTTTGCCTGAAGCGCTTCTTTGGCCATCTGGGACTACTACGAAAAGTTCGACATCTTTACTCAACTTTTCAGCAAGACGAAGTAATCCATCACTTCTCGGTCCATCATCATTAGTTAAACAGACTCTATACAATAGGAGCTACTCCAATACTTTATACTACTGCTCCAATATGATTCACTGATAAGAGTGATGATATGAAAAAGAGAGGTTGTGGAAGCTGTAACACTTCCACTCCCGGCATCTAAACCTGCTTGATTACAAATCATAAGGTTTGAGTGTCTTACGTTTGTTCTCATTTGTCCTCTTGACAGCATGATCTAAAAGCAACTCAATTTTCTTGTCAAGTGCTCCATAGAAATCACCGCTGACTTGGAGGTTCTTTTTCTTTGCATAATCTTGTATCGCTTTCTTAACGACAAAACTCATTGGTATATCACTCCTCCTAAGAGTGCTTTAGAATGCACTCTTATGCCTTATAAGGCTTTACAGAGAAGCTTAGTCTAAAGCGCCATTTGGTGCATTTCAAGCCATTTGGGAATATGCACACATTTCATTTTTTTAATGGTTCTAAAAGTATATCGACGATTTTTTTGGCTGCAGTACCATCTCCATAAGGACACTTTCTAGGTTGGTCCAAACCGCTTTGTATGGAATTAGCGATGAGTTTTGGAAATTTATTTTGATCAACACCAACAACCATAGCATGACCTGACTCCTCCGCTTCAGGTCGTTCAGTTGATGTCCTTAATACAAATACTCTCTTATTAATTGAAGGAGCAGTGGCTTCTTCCTGAATTCCACCAGAATCTGTTAAAATGAAACGACAATCTCTCATTAGTGCTAAGAATTCTAAATACCCTGGTGGTTCAATAATATGCATTTTCGAAGCATCAGAAACTTGCTGGAACAAATCAAATTTCTTCATTCTTGCAATTGTTCGCGGATGTGCAGCGAAGATTATATCAATATCCAAAGAAAGCAATCCTTCAATCAAGCCAGTCAATATGTCCTTATCATCAACATTTTCAGCTCTATGCATTGTAAGTAACGCAAATTCCTTCAAACCAAGACTACTTGCTAGGGATGTCCTGCCTTTTATCAGAGCCACACGACTCTCAAGTGCATCAATGATTGTGTTTCCAGTTACGAATATTTTCCCCCATACATTCTCTGCTTTCAAAATATCTGCTGATTTTCTAGTTGGTGCAAACAAGTAGCTAGAAACATGATCTGTTAATCTTCTGTTGTGTTCTTCTGGCATACGATTGTCATAACTTCTTAGACCCGCTTCAACATGACCTACTGGTATTCCTACTTTCACTGCTGCTAATGCTGCAGAGAGTACTGCATTTGTATCACCTTGAACCAAAACAACATCTGGAGTTTCCTGCATTAGAGCCTCTTCAATACCAACAAGAGCCTTTGCCGTCTGCTCTGAATGCGTTCCTGATCCAATGTTCAAATTCAAATCGGGCTTTTTAAGATCCATATCTTTGAAGAACTGACTACTAAGAGTATCTGAATAGTGTTGTCCGGTATGAAGGAGATATGGCTCAATTCCTCTTAACTCAAATTCGTGAATTATCGGTGCCATCTTGATTATCTCAGGTCTTGTTCCAACAACAAAGAACGGCTTCAAACAAATCACTCATATTTTTTTACCCTGAGTTACACATAAGGATGACGGGAGTTAGGCAAAAACACTGTTTCTAAAATATGAGAGAATCCTAAAAACACCTAAAAGACAAGCATGCTCAATGCTAATCACGTATGTGGTTCTGAGGTGAGATATATAGATGAGATATGCTCACGGCATAGTGATTGGTGCTGCCTTACCGGGTGTAATATTCATGGTTGCTGCGGCTATCAAAATAACTAGTATTGGTGCTGATGCAGCTGGGCTCGAAACTTTATGGGACATCTATGTTCTTTGGTTCGTAACAAGTATTGCGTTATCAATAATTCTGCCTTTATTCATCTATTTCTTACAGAGAAGTATCTTCAGACAATTTTTGATTTTTGAAGCTGGTGGATTTGGATTATTTGGTCCTCTCTGGTTAATATTCTTTACAGATATTTCTGGAGATCCTTGGTATAGTATTTTCATCGATGGAATTCATGATGGTTTGATAGGTTTTAGTCCCTCAGGGCGAATAGAAGGAATTACTGTAAGTAGTACTTTTCTTATTCCTGTCCTCCTTACATCAATCATTGTTGGCCTTATTTTCTTACGACCCTCATTTATTGCAAGATATAGTTTAGCTAAAGAAATGCCCGAACTTGCTCACAAAAAAGAATCTGAAACGCCAGGTGATGAGTCGATGGATATTGACATGCCAGAAGTAACAGCACCAACGCCTACAGTTGATTCAGTCGCTAGTCTCAGAGAAGTATTGATTGAACTTAATTTGCAGGAATCAGCTATCAATCTAATCCTAAACTCAGGAATCGGAACATTGACTGATTTCGTTGCAACCAGCGCTGAACAGCTAGCTCAAATCTCAAATCTAGATAAATCAACAACCGAGTCTCTTCTTTTGGCTGTCCAAAAGAAACTCTGGTTTAGTGATATCTAAATTCACCAGATTTATGATTGAAATGATACTAAGGCATCAAGAGCAATAGTAATTAAATTATCCAATGGTGGTTTTCCTTCCAGCTTTACTTCCTTTTCCACGTTTTCACCAATGACAACACATGCAGTACCAACTTTTACATTTCGAAGGTGGCCAACAACAAACAGTGCTGCAGCTTCCATTTCTGTGGCAAGAATTCCTGAATTTCTCATGACTGCCCATTTTCTACGCATGGCTTCAGGGTCCGCAACATGCGATGGATGTTCGCTGTAGAATGCATCCTTACTATGACCAATTCCAACATGGTATCTTGCACCTCGATTTGTTGCAGCTAACGTCAGTGCTTGGACTACCTCAGGATTTGCGACAGCTGGAAATTCTATTGGTACATATTGTCTTGATGTACCTTCATCACGAATTGATCCTGAGAAAATTACGATGTCACCGGATAATACTTTGCGACTTATCGCTCCTGAAGTTCCTACTCGGATGAATACCTTACAACCAACCTTGACCAATTCTTCAAGTGCGATTGCCGCAGAAGGGCATCCTATTCCTGTTGAGCATACTGCCACTGGAACACCTTTCCACATTCCTTTAAAGCTCCAATACTCTCTATTCTTTGCGATCTCTTCCGGAGTATCAAAGAAAGTTTCAGCAATTTTTCTAGCTCTTTCAGGGTCTCCTGGCAATAATACTAATTCAGGAATCTCGCCCGGGGCAATCCCAATATGGTATTCTTTGTTCGACACCATTATAGAACACGAACAGCCCACAAGTTACACCTGAGAAAAGGATTTCGTAGAGGCATTTCTTTTAATTGCACAGATTTGGCGACTTCAAGTTTTTTCACTAGAATGGACTACTAGAAGTATATTTCACAAATGCTCAATTAATGTATCAACAATGTTATAGCAGAGTTCTTGGTTTTCACTACAAAATATTTCATTATTTACAGAATTGGTAGTTACAATTTTGTAGTTACATTTCTCAACTAACCTCTCAAGCAATTCTTCTCCTCGCTCTATTAAAGGTACAACATGGGCAACTGCTAAGATGACTTCAACTGCACCTTGCTCCAAAAGTCGATCTCTAGCTTGAAGCAATGTACTACCGCTCTTAGTAAGATCATCAATAACTATCACATTCAATCCTTTAACATCCAGATTGCCATGGAGTTCGACTCGAAATGAGTTCGTTCTACTTTTTCCAAATCCATCAATTTTGTATCTCTCTTGAGCGCCTTCATCCGGAGCAACAATTACGCAATCTTCAAAGTTGAATTGCTTCTTTGCATGTTCAACCAGATCTGGAATGACATCTATAATTTTGTAAAGTCCTCTATCCTTAAGGCTCCTAATCCAATCCAGACTGTCTGGAGCATGCGGACTTACGACATGCATTTTGTTACATGCTTTGCTAATTGATTCAATTGCCCAACGACCCGAACATGCTTCTCCTGTTTCAAAACATTTGTCTTGTAATGCAAACGGTTGAAATGTGAGAACAACTTCAACGCTTTTTGGTGGAGGAATTGAAGTGCACTTGTATTGCTTATGACCTGTCTTTTCCACTTCCAGTGGTCGTGATAGCATATCTAAGATAAGAAGGAGTTCAATAACGCGGTCAGAGGTGCTATATTGCTCAGATTCAGCAGGACCTGATCCAGTACAGCTCTGAATGACAACCACACGTCTTCCAGATAATTGGGCAACCTTTCCAATTTTAACATAGATGTCTGCATTTGGAAACATGCGCTTATGATCATAGTTCAGATCAGAAGTGTAGACACGATATCCTAATTGTTCAAAACGATTCTCAAGATGTTCTGCACCGCTTGCCAAGATAATATCATAGTCCTTCATGCCATTGACCGCCGATTGACGCCCAAATTAACACCTTAAAGAGGTTTGTCTATTATACTAAAGTGATACATTCCTAGACATTGAGCTTTTTGAAGTATATTATTCATATCTAGGGAATAACCTAAAATTAAAGTCTTCGTGTAATTCATATCTCTTATAGGCTGTGTTGTGGTTGATTCTGACGGCACGAGAGCTTCTTCATAAGCTTGCAGATGATTCGAATCTTACATACGATGCTGTGGCAAAAAAAGTAAATCGCAATATGCAGAAAGGCAAAGGCTTGATTGAATCAGTACAAATGATTGCCAAAGAGAATAATTTGGATGTTAAACAATACAGGATAAATTCAGAGAAAATAGTAGATGAAGTACGAAAGATTCTGCTTGAGGATTATACGCAGACTCTCATGATTTCAGCTGTTTTAGGTCAGATGGTAGAATCCAAGGGGAAAGATCGATTTCCTCCTCCTGCATTTTTCGCCTTTATCGAGATAATTTCTGAAATTGAAGAAGCTCCTCGAGATGTTAAATCTGAAACATCGATGGAGATTGAGGAACACACAACTCGGATCATTGAGCTCCTAACCACTCTCGTATCATTATTGTGTGAATGGTCAGAAAAAGGGATTATTGGTGTTTCCTCAGATTGTCCAGATTCTCTTAGGGACATTGCTAGAACCATTTTCAGAAAGACCAAGTTGCTTCAGGGTGGCCTTTGGACTTGCATATCTTGTGGCAATATTGTTGAAGTGCGGGAAACGAAGGCATTAATGTGCCTCGATTGTGATAATAAGATTGAAGGGCGAAGAAGCATTGAGGAGCATTTTGAAACCTTGGGTGGTAAAACTCGGAGAAGTTACGGGCAAACAGAGGATGAATGATCTCTCAAATCTAATAAGTGAGATCCATACCTAATCCTTTCTCAAGTAATTGATATGCATTATCGATATCCTGCTGACTTACTGAAATGTCATCTATTTGTAATATAATATTGGGATCATTGGATTCCTCCAGAAACAATACAACAGGATCCAAGTCTGCGGCATTTCCTACACTCATTAATGGCGCAGTAATGCCATCATAATAATCAGCTCTTCCTAAGGGTATATCCATTCTCCTTAGTAATCTATCTCCTTTCTTTGATATCACTTGGCCACATGTAGGTCCATCATATGTTACCATAGATACGATGAATCTTGATGGCACGTTTCCCCGGATGTAAAAAAGCATGTCTGTCATCCAATCATATTCTTTTATCATCACATCCCCAAATATGATCATAGTATCACCTGATATCATTCCATGAACAGGGACTACTGGGATTTTTGCATCAATAGGATACCGATTCCAGGTAGAAAACGCTGGCGAATTAAATATCAGTAGTGTTTGAAATTCATTCTTTTCATAGAGCTGTCGACATAATGCATTCCCTAAGGGATTCAATCCAAGAATGATACTATATGTATCAATGATTTTTTCTCTCTTGAAGACTTCCAGAATTGGAGAAACCCACTCTTGTGCAAATGTTGGCATTGTTCTACTCTCAATCTTTTTGATATCTCATAGATAATGAAACTTCGTATGGTCATAATAATATGGTTTGACGGTATCTTGATGGACCTTGAAGTATCTCATATATTTTTTACATTTTTGAAATATATGACACAATAGATTGATTTATACGCTTGCCCCGTTCGACCCGACTTGTCTATCACTGCTGGTGAGTGTGAGTATGGACAAATACATAGAGAGTGTTTACAATAAGGTTGTCGAGAAAGACCCAGATCAGAAGGTCTACCATCAAGCAGCATTAGAGGTGCTTGAATCTCTCGAACCTGCAATCAAGAAATATCCAAAATTCCAAGAGTTCTCAATTCTTGAGAGGATTACTGAACCTGAGCGAATTATTCAATTTCGTGTACCTTGGAAAGACCGTGAAGGTAAAATCCAAGTCAATAGAGGTTTCAGAATTCAATTCAATTCAGCTATTGGACCTTACAAAGGTGGTCTAAGATTTCACCCAACTGTGAATCAGGGTATACTGAAATTCCTGGGATTTGAACAAATCTTCAAGAATAGTCTCACAACCCTTCCAATGGGTGGTGCTAAAGGTGGTTCTGATTTCGATCCAAAGGGCAAGACCGACGCAGAAGTTGAAAGCTTCTGTGAGAGCTTTATGTTTGAGCTTTATCGTCATGTTGGTCAATTTATTGATGTGCCTGCAGGAGACATCGGTGTAGGTGGACGCGAAATTGGCTATCTTTATGGTGCATTTAGAAAGATTACAAATGACCATGGTACTTGTGTTTTAACGGGTAAAGGTGCTGGTTGGGGTGGTTCATTAATTCGTCCCGAAGCTACTGGTTACGGCTGTGTATACTTTGTGCAAGAAATGCTCAAGACTAAGGGCGAAGACATGAAAGGTAAGACCATCTGTATTTCAGGCTCTGGTAATGTTGCTCAATACGCTGCAGAGAAATCTATCCAACTCGGTGCAAAAGTTATTTCACTGAGTGACTCAAGTGGTTGGATTCATGATCCTCATGGACTCACCCAAGAGAAACTCGAATGGGTAATGGATTTGAAGAACACACGTAGGGGTCGTATCAAGGAGTATGCCGAACACTTCAATGTGGATTACTCAGCAACAGGTAGTCCTTGGAGTCTCAAATGTGATGTTGCATTACCATGTGCTACTCAGAATGAAGTTGATGCCCAAGAAGCACAAGCACTAGTCGATAATGGTGTGCTTGCTGTTGGTGAAGGAGCTAATATGCCAACTGTACCAAAGGGTGTTGAGATCTTCCTTGAGAATAAGGTTCTCTTTGGACCTGGCAAGGCAGCTAATGCAGGTGGTGTGTCTGTTTCTGGACTTGAAATGGTTCAGAACTCTCAACGCTTCTTCTGGACTCGTGAAGAAGTGGACACAAAACTACATCAAATTATGCAGAATATCCATGCTAATGCCTACAAGACCTCTGAACTCTTCGGTATGAAAGGCAACTATGTCGTTGGTGCAAACATTGCTGGCTTCTTGAAGGTTGCCAATGCAATGGTTGACCAAGGTCATCGTGCATAAAAATAACGGATTTTGCAGGGCTTTTTACAGTCCTGCTTCATCTTTTTTTAATCAGATACTTACTATCCTCTAATAATTTCTAGTAGTTCAGCCAATCGACGTTTTACATCTGATTCTACTGTGCGTAACTCAGCAAGCTGGCGAATTTGGCTTACTCTATCTTGTCTGTATTTCTCTTCGGATATTTTTCCACTTCGTCGTGCTTGTTCCATTCTATCAGTTTCTGCATTTATCTCTGCTCGACGCGCTTCTACTAAATCAAAACCCTGTTTTAGACTCATCCATTCAATCATGGCATGACTCTTTTCTTGTTCTATTCTCTCTCTTCTCTCACGTTCGATTTCCATCTGTTTCAGCTGTTTATTTGCAGCTCTGATCTCTTTTTGGATTTCGTAGAGCCTTGATTCTACTTCTCTTTTTACTTGGATAAGTTGGGTAGATTCCGCCCATTTCTGTTGATATAACCTAATATGCTCCTTTTCAGAAATTGACTTAGTTTCGAGTTTTCTATCAAGTGCGTTTAGTTCAGCTTGAATCTCGTTTAACTTTTGTTTCAGTTCATCGTAGGATTTTCTCAGTGAAACCCATTCTACAGTATATTGCGACAGTATTTCTTTTGGGTCCATGTAAAACTGATCATCTACGGGGCTTCCTTCTCTGTGACTCATAGCTTAGGCACTCCATCCTACTTGAACTTTGAATGCTTTAAGTTCATTTAAGACATTCTCTTTTCTTTAAGAACTCTGCTTGCCTTATTGGAACAAGTATCCAACCTATTTTCTTAAGAGGTAGATTGTATTATTTTAGACCGCTGTGAGGAAGATGGATATTGCTATTGACGTTGTTCCCTCAGGAAAGAGGAAATCTAAACCTTCTGATGTTTTGAAAGTTCCATTTGGTACCGTATTCACAGACCATATGTTTTCAATGAATTTTCAAAATAACCATTGGAGTGGTGCAAAGATACATCCATATGGTTCATTATCAATTAGTCCCGCAGCTCTTTGTCTTCATTATGGTCAAGGCATCTTTGAAGGAATGAAAGCGTATCGACGAGGACAGCGGATTCTACTCTTTCGTCCTGATATGAATTTCAGAAGATTGAATAATTCAGCATCGCGAATGGTGATGCCTGCTGTTGACCAGGATTTTGCTCTTGATGCATTGAAGCAGTTACTTCGAGTGGAACGTGATTGGATTCCAGACCTTCAAGGTAGTTCTCTATACATTCGTCCAACAATGATAGGTACCCAGCCAAAATTAGGTGTTAAACAATCCGATGAATACCTCTTCTATATAATACTGAGTCCTGTAGGTCCATACTTCAAGGAAGGATTCAGTCCTGTCAAAATTTACATCACGACCGAATTTGTTCGAGCAGTTCGTGGAGGTATTGGCGCGGCTAAAACGATGGGCAATTATGCAGCAAGCCTAATCGCTGGAACAAAAGCAGTGGAAGTTGGATATTCGCAAGTACTATGGCTAGATGCTCTCGAACACAAATATCTCGAAGAGGTAGGTACAATGAACGTATTCGTCAAATTCGACGATGAGCTGGCAACACCCCAGCTCTCTGGATCTATATTGGAAGGAATTACACGTGATTCAGTGCTTACATTAACAAGAGACATGGGTCTTCCGGTTAAAGAGCGTTCCATTTCAATCGATGAAATTCTTGAGGGTATCTCATCAGGAAAAGTTCAGGAGATGTTTGGATGCGGAACTGCAGCTATCATAGCTCCAATTGGATTTCTTTGGTATAACAACAAAGAATATGTCGTATCCAAAGGGCAAACCGGTGAACTCACACATAATCTCTTTGATCAATTAACCGGCATACAATCTGGGGCACGAGAAGATCCGTATGGTTGGGTAGTTGAGGTAGATTGATGGTATTATAGATCAAATTCTTCTCGTTCTGCATCGGTAACATCTGGTTCCTCAGAGTCAAGTGAGTCCCAGGCTGGCGGTGGATCGAGGGTCGGTTCGTCATCCAATGAAGGTTCAGATTCTTCTTCAACATATTCAATCATTTCGGGAGGGAATTCTTCTTCTTCCTCCTCTTCTTCATCTTCGTCCTGTAATCTGAACTCCGCTACAAGTTTTCCTTCCTCAATCTTCTCAAGAAGCAATCTGAACATACGTTCAACGACAACGCTTCGGCCTTTGGCTTCAAATTCAATACTGCCAATTTCAAATTCGACCTCAGCATAGTCTGCTTTTTTCTTTCCTTTGCTTTCTGTTATATCGTCCTCCGACATGATATACAACCTAGGTTTGGATATGTTTTTACCCTTAATAAACTGAGTAGCATACTCAAAATATGGTCATTGCCAAAGCATTTTAGTGAGATTATGCCAGTCAATAAAACCCCCGAGGTGGTCTATTGCCATCACAATTAATAGTGGATTATAGCAAATGCACTGGTTGTCGAATTTGTGAATTGGCCTGCTCTGCCAAGCATGAAGGAAAATTCCAACCAGGCCTTGCACGGTTGAAGATTGTTCGTTACGATGACTTAGGAATTGATATTCCCAATGTATGCGGTCCGTGTGAAACAGCACCTTGTGTTGATATTTGTCCCGTTTATGCTATGCGTCGTGATCCAATCTCTAAGATGACATTCCTTGATGAGGACAAATGTATCTTGTGCAAATCATGTGTGGGAGTATGCGTTAATGGAGTAATTCTCTTGGATACTGTCAAGATGAGAATCATCAAATGTGACCACTGTGGCGGAGATCCTGAATGTGCAAAGGTATGTCCAACCGGCGCTATTACCTATGGTCATGATACAACACTATCAACTGTTGACAAGCATGGCAAGATTCGTAGTTATCTCCATGAAATCAACAGAACCGATAAAGCTCAAGAAATAAGTGGAGCTGATTGAGAATGCCAAATGGATACAAAGGAAGGATTTTACGTGTCAACCTATCAGAAAACAAATTCAAGATTGATAAACTTCCTTCTGAGTGGATCAAAGAATTCATCGGGGGCGATGGTTTCGGAGCAAAACTACTATTTGAAGAAGTAGCTGGTCGTACGGATCCTCTAAGTAAACAAAACAAGCTCATTATTGGAACAGGTCCTATTACTGGTACAATTTGGCCAATGAGTGGAAGAACTGTTTTCATTTCAAAGGCACCACTCACTGGTATCTGGGGTGAAAGTCATGTTGGAGGATTCCTTGGAGCTGAACTCAAGTACGCTGGTTATGACATGCTTGTTATAGAAGGGAAATCAGAGAAACCAGTCTACATCAATATTCATGATTCTGATTTACAGCTTCTTGATGCGGAAGAGCTCTGGGGTATGTCTACTGATCAGGTTACTAGCAAAATTAAGTCAAAGCATCATGATCCTGATATTCAAGTTGCAGCAATAGGACCTGCAGGAGAACGCAAGGTACGATTTGCTTCTGTGATGGTCAACCATTCAAGGGCCGCTGGACGAACTGGGATGGGTGCAGTTTTAGGTAGTAAGAATGTTAAAGCATTGGCAGTTCGTGGACATGGTGCAGTAGAAGTCTATGACCATGAAGCGTTTATTGATCTTGCAAAGAAAGCCCACATGAAAGTTAAGACTAATCCTCAAGCTAGAGGAATGAGTAAATATGGAACTTGGGTTTTAACAGCTGTTAAGCAAACGATTGGCGAATTACCTACCTATAACCATCAGACAGGTGTATTTGATGGTTGGGAGAAATTAAGTGGAGATTATATTAGACCTAGATACACCATTTCTGATAGAGCCTGTTTCGGTTGCAGCCTTGGATGTAAGAAGGTCAATTATGTGAAGGAAGGTCCCTTTGCAGGAACGTTAGAGGAGGGACCTGAATATGAGGGTCTCATGGCTTTTGGAAGTTCTCTTGGTATAGATGATTATGCTACGACCCTAAAAGCAAATCAAATTTGTAATAGAGCTGGAATGGACATAATCTCAGCTGGAGCAACAATCGGATTTGCCATTGAATCTTTTGTGAATGGCGCAATAACTGAAAAAGACACAGGTGGACTCAAGCTCCAATGGGGTGATAGTAAGCAAATAATCAAACTATTACAGATGATTGCAGATCGAAAGGAATTTGGAGATCTCCTTGCTGAAGGTAGTAAGCGTGCTGCAGAAAAGCTCGGTCGGGGGACTAATAAATTCGCTATTCATGTGAAGGGAATGGAAGTATCTGGACAGGATGGTCGAACTCACAGAAGTATTGGTCTTGGACATGCAACAGCTGCACGAGGAGCTGACCATTTGAGAAGTCTCGTGGTGGTTGACCAGCTTGGGTATGAAGATGTGGCTGCTAAGAGATGGGGCGCAGATAAACTTCCCGAGATTATCGATCCGTATACAGAGAAATACAAAGCCAATGCAGTATTTGAATCTGAAAATGCATATTGTATCCGTGATACCCTGATTGTCTGTTGGTACTCAGTATCATGGCCCCCCATCTTTTGGATGGAAGACTTTGCAGAGATGCTTCCCTTGGCGACAGGTGTCAAGCATTTTGGAAAAGTGGAGAACTTGACACAGGTGGCTGAGCGTCAGGTGACACTCAAGCGTCTCTTCAATGCGCGGGAAGGAATTACCAAGAAAGATGATCAATTGCCAGATAGATTTACAAAAGATCCAATGCCTGATGGTCCTGGAAAAGGTCAACTGGTTAATCTTGAACCTATGCTACTAGATTATTACACACTACGAGGTTGGGATCTTGAAACTGGACTTCCCACTGAAAAGACAATAAAACGACTATCGTTGGAATGGACTAAGAACTACTCATAGAGTATTCCTAATCTACATTCGAACGTAGTCTACTCTATGAGTTGCTCCACATGATGGACATGCATATTGGTCTGGTCCTGTCCAATCAATTTGCTCCCATGACATAGGAGCATTGCAATTGGTGCACCTATCTTTGATCACCGGTTTGACAAAAACAGTACTTGAACCACTTGCGCTGACTTCCATATCTTTTGTAGTCTCTGTTGCAATGTGGCTTGGTCTTACTGAAGCTGTATCACTCACTTCGTATTGACTAAGCGGATGATGTGGTACAATATAACTGAATGGTCTGATTAACCAATCAAGGTGTGTTTTTTCCAGATTGTCCCAAGCACGGGTCTGCCATACTGAAATGAGATGGTCTTGTCTTGGAACTTTCCCATGTATCTCAAATTTTCCAGATGTCGCAGTTATCTTTAGTTTATTTCCTCTGGCTTCGAAAGTTTCAACCATGTAAAGGGGAAACATGAAGAGCTTTTTCTTCTTTGCATCCATCTGATATAATCTATAATTAGTAAGGATGAAGTTATCTGGAACGTATGTAAAGATTTCTTCTCCTTTCAACCAGGCATATGTTTGATAGAAATTTCGCGAAAAGGGTCGATGAAAACCAATTGATATCCATCTATTATACGGATGATCTGGGTGAATAAAAGGAACTCCACTTACCTCGCAGATTTTTCTTTGCCCTCCTACAAGCAGATTATCAAATTCCCTTAGTCCCAGTGCAGCACGTAACTCCTCTTTTTTAGGCATAACTCCAACAACATTCACTATCCCATTAGTTATTTTGAACATTGCTGAATTAGTTGTCAGTTTGTATTCCTTCACCAAATGTAAAGGCAAACTAATAGTAGTTCTCGATCCTCTATCAAATTGAATTAGCCTGTAATTCGTGAGATAGTACTCCTTATGTTGAGCAAGTACTCGCTCGTTCTCAATTGGTATGTAGGTTATTGCAGACAATTCTAATAACACCAACACTAGATACTTACTAAGCACTATTGATGAAACCTTAAACAAATTAAAACATTAGGTGTATAGTGCCACCTTGTTCTTAATCTACTGATTAACTCTGCATCTGTCTAGGAATGGAGATGTATAATATATCTTCATAGCCCAAAATGCCATGTCCGCTTGGATTTACCAATTTGACATGATCATCATATGCTTCATCAACACGTACGTTTGGTATTTTTGCTAGTGTATCCTTCTGCATGTATCTAAGATATACTGTGAAGGTTTGTCCGCTTGTCTTTAATTCTTGGAATATGCTCCTCCAGTCAGGCATGCTGAGTAATCCTCCAGTTATGACAACCTAGTTAGTTTGCATTTAACACTTGCTACTAAGGAACATTTTCATATCTCGCCATCATATGTGGTCTTTGGAGACAAGTTCAGTCTTCGAAAAGCACTAACAATAATCTCCTTGGCATCTATTCCATTTTCTGCACAGAAGAGATGAGTGGTACATCCCTCTTTGCAATCAGATGCTCCAAATTTCCTAGGTCCTGCGACAAATCCTTGTTCATTCTCAAGGTGTTGCGCAATAATACATTCAATCGGCTGAAGGCTCTCAGCCCAAATTGCTAATATCAGCCGAACTTCAGATGCAAGTAGGTAGTCAATATGCCAGTGTATTTTTTTCTTCTTAAGAAAATGACGTCTAATTCTGTTCTCCAAGTTTGTCGATCCCGTTCCCATTGCTGAGCCAACATACGCCCAAACTCCTGAGTCAAGCGTGATATTGCCAATGGATTTCAGAGGCAGATCAATTTTTTTGGGAATTTTGATTAGTAGGACGTAGCCTCCCCTCATTCATTTCTACTCCTTTTCACTCATGCTGGATTTTGCAATATCCTTGATATATTCCAGACCTTGTCCAGTAGTGAGAACTCCAGCTTCCAATTCTCTAAGAATTCTGAATATTGAAGGACCAATATTTCTCCATCCCTTCCTATTAGCTTCTGCAACCAATCGGCACCCGAATCTTCTTCTACTTAGTATCTTTCCACTATCTTCAGCAAGTATCTCGGTCCTATACTTTGATAATCCTAAAGCTGCAGGAAGATGAACTACAAGTAGTCCTTCTTCTTGTACAATTGATTGTCGTCCATTAGGTAATAATTCTCCAGTTACTAGGATGAAATATTGATTTTCTCGTGCATAATGCTTAACAGATTCCTGAATTATCTCATGACATTTTCCACATGGGTGTATTCTTCCCTCTTTTGTCGATTGAATAATATGGTCAATTTTTCCAAATGGTTTGATAGACACTTGGTTGATGCTATTCTCCTCACACCATCTCTGGATCCTTTGCATTTCAATACGAGTATAGAACTCATCTCCTAGCTGGACCGTAATTGCATCTGGATTGATCCCTTTCTGCTTCAGAATGTAAATGGCTGCGCTACTATCAATACCTCCAGAGAATGCTACTGCAATTTTGAGAACTACTTCATTTTCAACAACTCTATGTGAAGGATTCTCTGGATGTTTTTCTTCATCTATGACAATAGAACGAAGTATCTGAAGGAATTGCTTTTGGACTTGGTCTGAAGATTCATATACTTCATCGATTCGATGTAGAGTAAGCTTGAGTCTATGTTCTCTAAGAATGAGTTCATCTATTCCGTAGATTGTGAATTTCTTCGAAGTCCTTTTAGCAAGTTCTGCAGCTATTCGACCTCCTGGTCCAAGTAGTAGACTCTTTTCAGCTCTATCTGAAGTTATTATGTGTAGACTTCCATCATTATGCTCAATGATTTTTTCAATTTTCGGTGGAACTCCACGAGACAGTCCTAATTCCTCTCTTATTTCACGAACAAGAGTGTTGATTACTTCTAACATCATCAAAGGTACTCTCTTACATAATGACTGATAAATTACGCTTATCGTCGATATGGTCATAAGGAATGAGATAATCACTTAATTGGGGAAAATGGCATCAACTGAGATTATCCCAGGTGTTCATTCGATTCGCGGAAAATTCGCAGATGAATTTGGATTTATTTCCTCCTACATCCTTGTCAACAATGAGCAAGCACTAGTGATAGATCCTGGAACTGCAGGTGATCCTGGCGATGAAATTGAAAGGAACATCAAAATGTGGGGATTGAATCCAAAGAGTGATGTTGTTGGCATCTTATGCACGCATGGTCATCCTGACCACGTGGGCGGTGCAGGTCGTCTAAGAAGAATGACTGGTGCTCCAGTAATGATTCATGAAGGTGATGCTGAGTTACTTCAAGAACCAGGCAAATTCTTCTCAAAAAGACTACTAATGGATAGAGCAGAACGTTTTGCTATGAAACTGGATAAGAGTCCACTTAGAGTAAATTATCGAGGAATCGAGCCAGACCAAACTCTTTCAGATGGTCAAAAAATTACCCTTGGTGACATTACGCTTGAAGTGATGAATACAAGAGGTCACTCAAGGGGCCACTGTGTCTTCTATGAATCCACTCGAAAAGTACTATTCTCTGGTGATGAGATAAATAATTTTCCAAATGATCCACGCAAGTTCTATGTTGATTTGAGTGGAAGTATTGTTTCACGACTTGGAGCCATTGACAAGCTGGCATCTTTGCATCCCGATTACCTACTTCCCTCACATGATGTTCCATCACTATTTGGAGATGTTCATCTGCAATTTGAGGATGCACGTGATGGTATTGTCCATTTTCAAGATACCATCCTTTCCCATCTTGCCGCTCGCGGTGAAGCAGATTTGGATCAGTTAGAATTCGATATTAGACATTCTCGAAGTGTGCCAATTCCCCAAGGGCTAGACTCACTTCTTACTACTACCATCTATGTCATTCTCGTAGGTTTGTCAGAAGCGGGATTAGTAAAAGAACTAGGTAATGGTATTTGGACTAAGATGTAACTTACTGCCCTACACGCAAGCTAGATTCAAATTAGGAGAAGATAGCTTATACAAATCTCAGGATTGAATCTGTGTATCATCAACAGATATGGAGGATATTGAATTGAGTGAGAAGAAACGAACTGACGTACTAGCTCCAAGTACTGTTGAAGCTATCAGAATGGCTTCTGCCTCTGTCTTAGGATCTACAACTGGTCTAGGTCGTTCTATTGGAAGTGCCATTGGAACTGGAAGTATGCTTGAACAGCACTCTGACACTGTTTCAATGAATATTGCACCACTAATTTTCCATATTCGTGATACAATTCAATCCTCGGAAGGTTTGGAATTATTAGCCATTGAATGGAACCTCGACCGAACACCTGGACCAGGAGTGTTACCTGAGCAATTGATTATCGCTGGAGGATCTGAAGGTGGTGTGGGTTCACATGTCTGTATTTTAGGCTGGGAAAAAGGAGTTGTTGATCCCTTTAGGATTGATAGCTATGTAAAGACTTTATCTAAGAAGCTTGGAGATATTGAAAGAATAGTAATCAATAATGATATGAATTATGATCTAGAGGGATTATCAGTCATTCAGAAATTTGCAGACCGATTCAATAGCGTCTTATTTGTTGATATGATTGATCGTCGATTTCAAGGTTCTTGGGACTCATTTCAGGTAAAGAGGGAAAACGTAGATGTTGATGCAATAGCAAAGATGTCTGTTTATGATGATTTTACAATCCTGCCTCCAAGTATGAAAGTTGCCCAAAGAAAGAGTCTTGATTTTAGATTGTCAAAATCGTCTGGAGATCTTGTGGAGCATTTCAAACATAGAGTCTTAACTCCAAGTGCAATAGATATGCTAACAAAGACGATTCCTGAAACTGGTCGTGAGATTCTAAATGAGCTAAACACCTATGCATATGCAATGGAGGAATCTGATGTTATCGAAGGTGTTCTTAGCACTCTTACTAGTTTTCTCCAGCGCGATACAGTTACACTCTCTGATTTTAACGCCCTAAAAAGCAAAATCAATGATTTTGTGAAAATGTTTGGCGAAACAGTCGATGCTTTGGAGTATCTTGTTGAATCTCATACTAGTTCTGGTAAGAGTCTAGATATTGCTGGTCATAAAAACGCCTTACTTGATTCCATAGATCGTAATCTTGATCGATTTGAAGGAATAAGACATCAACTTGGTGTAGAGTTAATCACGAAATTCATGCTCTCACTAGAGAGAGAGTCACTAGGCTTTGATGAAATAAAAGCATGGCAACTCAAAAGCACATTAAGCTACGCTGTTGCCTATGCGAAGCGAGTTGCGCAATATTTCTCAGGTGAACTGAATCAATATCTTGTTGTTTCCGCTGCGCGAGAGGCATTTTTTTCAGCCCTTCGTGAATTCCGAAGTGAAGCCGTCATTGATGATATGGATTCCACAGATTTGATGCTATTCGAGAAATTCTATGCTGAAGTTCAATCGCAGTTGAATGCTACATTTTCTAAAAGATTATACAAAGGTGTCCAATATTCAGATTACACTGAATTAATGGATGCAATCACACGAGAGATGATTCAAGCATTCAAGCATATCGATGTATGGAATCTGATAGGATTCTCAGACATTGCTGAAATAGCTAGATCTGAAATTAAAAAGAAATATTCTTCATCTCAAACTGAAGATTCGCTAAGTGATGAAGGACAAGCAATCTTGAGTATATTGACCGAATTTGAGAGCACTGTTTCTGATCTTATACCAGATGTGGCGGATACAATTTTATCAAAACCACTAATTCGTAGAATGATAGACCAGGTAAAAACTGAAAATCGGTCATTAGATGATGTACTTACTGAAGCCATGCAGAGTGTCGGCGAGAAGTCTGATGAGTGGAAGACAGAAGCATTGAGCTGGGTTCATGGATTTAAGGAGAGTGTTGATAGCACAAAATCGGATGCAGAATCCTTACTAACCTTGCTTCAATTCGTCCACGAACTCTTAGGCAAAGCTATCACTACAAGCTCAGTCGCGGATAGAATAAAACAAGAGGCTGATAGAAGAGAGGCAATCTTTCAAGAGCAATTCAATGCTTGGGAAAATGAGCACAAAGAAATCGAGAAGAAAAATGAAGAGACACGACAGTATAACCAACAATGTGAAACTCTAATTTCAGAAGCAACACGAGCCTTCGAGAATGAAATGAATGGATACGAACAGGCACTTCGAGAATATCAGGATAAACTTGAACGATATGAGCAAAAAGTCAATGAGGCAAAGGCTAGTGAAACAGGATATACAGGTGATCTTCCACCTCCACCACTTCAACCAGAGCAACCTGCACCATTAGAACCTCGACTTGAGTCAATTAAAAGAAACCATCCTCTCAAGGAGGAGGATGAATTTCCTCCGGAACCAAAACCTGAACCAACCCTTCGACATTATGTTGAACTTCGTGATTTGATATATGATAAATTTACGGAGATGAAAGAACGTGAATCTTCCATGGAGGATACATTTGCACGTCGCATTCTTAGACTTCAGTCTGAAGGATTGAGTGCTATTGATAAGATTCACATAAACATTGGAAATGGCTTTCTTGAATATCTAATGGACTCTCGAATTCGAAGTCTTGGTCGATTGCTGCCACGAATATCTCGAGTAATCCTTCGTGATCCAAAAGATCAGAATTTGTTGTATCTCGTAACTTATGAACATTATAATGATAGTCTGACAGTTACTATCGGGAGTACATTTCTGAGGTGATATGAATGTCTAGTTCGTGGGTTTTAAAGACTCGGCAAGGAAGTGAAGCTGGAAAAGAGATATTATTGAGGGAAGCTTTGGTCACTCATATGCGTAGTACTCGCGATAGACAACTATTCGCTGAGTTATTAAGTGAAACGCAACCTCTCGAAGATGTCTTCTCCTTCTTTGCTTCATTCTATCTACATAGCTATCAAGGTATACGACTTCTTAGTGCCACTGATGCTCCTGAATTGACAACTGAGGGAAAAGATGAATTAGGTCAAGAAGAACGACGCCAACTTGAATTAGAAATCCGACAAATCTATGGAAATAAACAACGGGAAGAGATTGATACTTCTCGGCTAACAAGTGAGTTAATCATCAAGCTCTGCAATGAACTCGGAAACAAGAATCCTTCTTCACCTGATTTAAAGAATCAGATTATAGTACTAGTGAATGAATACCTAAAGAAAATCCCTTCTGAATATTCGCCTAATCATGATGTTGACTTGATTCTTGAAATTACAGGGTGGGGCGAAAAATGGCGCGATGAACTATATACCAAGGCTTCTGGTCTTAAAGAGAGTGCCCTATCATTAAGAGAAGAACTATTACGTGAGCATCCTTCCGAAGTTCCTGAAACTTCTATTTTGAAAATGGGATTGACACAAATTTTTGGCAAATACGAGTACTCACGGGGACGACTTGCAGATATTCAGATTCCAACCGATCGCTGGGATGATATTACTACTGCAATCTCAGAACGATTCTGTAGAACTCCTATTGAGCTTGAAGGAATATTGAACGCTCACAAGATTAGACTAGAGCTCCTCGAATTGATTGAAGAAGACTATGAAACCCCCACAACTATTGATGACTTCGAACAACGATTAGGCAAGCGAGTTACTGGTGAAATCACTTCAATTCTTGCTTCTAATCCTTCAATTCTACTCAATACGTTATCACATTTATGTTACATTGATGAAGATGATATCAAATCTCAACTTCGAAGAAAAGGGATTGATGATCCCACAGTCATTATATCCGGATTGCAATCATATACTGATGACACAGCCGTCACTCCATCTGGTCCTCAGGTAAGTAAAGATGAGATGGAAATGCTAGAGCGCTCTCTGAAGACTCTTGAAAAAATAGAAAATACATTGGAACGACCTGTGAAAGGTCTTTTGAGATCAAAAGGTCTTCGTGCATCAGAGCTTGACAAGATTACCTTGGAACTTCTAGTAAAAGATAGAAAGACATTAGTCGGAATTGAGATAGAAGTCTTAAGTGAACTTGAGAAGAAGGTGAGAGTACCTCCACCAGAAGAAATCAAACGCCTTCTTGAAATTAGAGATCAAGTCGAAACTGGTGCACTCAGTTCTCTTGGCATATCCTCAGCTAGAGACTTTAGTCAACAAAGAGTCGCTGAAGAAACAATCGCATCATTACGTATGGATATTATTTGGCATTTTACTACAGGAATCTTGACAAATCTTACACGAGTCGTTGAGTCGTATATTCGATCTAAACAAGATCTTCTTCGTATCAAAGCCCTTCTCAAGAGTATTTACGAGGACACGGATATTACACTACAGTTTCTACGTGAAGAGATACTTGTTGATTTGGCTTCAATGCGAATTTATGAAATGAAAACGGTCCATCCAGAACTTGATGCAAATACTATCTGTACTTGGATGCATGCTAGATTCTCAAGTAAAGATATGATGGCAGCACGAAAAGATTTAGAGAATACTCCAAGTCCAGTATTTGATGGAATTGTGGATATACCCCTCAATTTGGAAAATCTCGAGTTTGATAATTATGGAATTGCGTATGATGTTATGCAGAGATTTTTGAAACGAGAGCGTCTTGAGAAACTGGCTAAAGAGGAGTATGCATTTCAAGCAAAACAAAAAGAACAGAAACTCATTGATTCACGTCGTGAAGGAATAGATGTGTTAATGTTTCTACAAAACAAATCAACAACTGTATTTAGGGCTATAAGTAGAGTTGGAATAAAAGGCTTGGAGTGGACTCCTAGCGATACTACTAAATGTGCAAATCTCCTAGCCTATTATATCAGGACTAATCGTGGTCGTCCTGTCTGTTCCGCTTGTGGAGTTGTTCCAAAAGATAGCAAGTGTGAACAACATGGGAAGAATTTCATAAAAGATGCCAATGATATGGATAATCTTGCCATCTTCATTATGCGTGGTATATTCGAGATTAAAGACGGTTTGATTGGAGCTGGACGTGGCACTGAACCAATGCCTTGGGATAAAGCAAAATCAGTTGTTGAACGAGAGATTGGAGTTCTAAAACGGAAAGGAAAACTAACATCTAAAACAAATCTAAAGGAACTCTTGCCTGGTGAAATTAACTATATAGTTGGTCCAGCCATGTGTGCCATTATTGGTCAATATTTCAATGAATCACTTGTGTATGCAGCGCGACGTGCAGACATAGCTTAGTTGCACCTCACTATTTTGCAAGATTAGTTGAGATCCACTCTAGATAGTCCTTCGAACCTGATTTAATATCAAACACGACAAATTCAGGAAGCTCATATGGATGATTTTGAATTATTGTGTCCCTTAGGATTTCTTCAAACTTTGCTTCAGTTTTCATTAAGAGTAAGACCTCTGAGTCTTCTACTATTTCTTTCTTCCAAAAGTAATAACTCTTGATTCTTGGAAAGACATTGACACATGCACATACTTGTTTTTCAATAAGTATATGTGCTAAATCCTGTCCCTTGGTCTCCGGACAAGTCGTCAATGCTACAATGTACTCTGTCATGTGGTATGGTTACAATTCTTAACATATATTGACTTCCCTCTGAAATCTATCCTAAACGAAGCTCATTTATACCAACCCGTCCGGTCAGATGTTGGTGATTTTGTGGGAAAATTCGTTCCTCAAGGTGTGATGCCTGCTCTCGTGACTCCATTTACTAGAGATGGTGATATTAACGAGGATGGCTTTAGACAGGTAATTGAATACACAATAAGTAAGGGCGTTACTGGCGTTGTACCTGCAGGTACAACGGGAGAATTCTCTTACATGAGAACTGAAGAACGCAAAAAGCTATTGAAATTGACAGTTGAATATGTTGATGGACGCGTTCCCATCGTTGCTGGTACAGGTCAACATAGTACTCGCGCAACTGTCGAACTAACAAAGTATGCGGCTGATGTAGGTTGTGATGCGGCATTAGTCATCTCACCATACTATCTGCGGCCTGCTGACAAAGGTTACTATGATCACTACGCTACTGTTGCTAGAAAAGGAAATCTTCCTCTTATCATGTACAATATTCCTCAGTGTACTCTAGGAATCCTTAACTCGAATGTTGTAGAGGACCTTGCTGAGCTCGACAACATTGTTGGTATAAAGGATAGCAGTGGCAATGTTCCATATATGCTGGAATTAATGCAGAAGTTAAATGGAAAGATTGAGGTTCTCTGTGGCGCTGATGAGTGTTTTCTCTCGTCCATCGTTGCAGGTTCAAATGCATCAATTCTGGCATCCGCGAATGTGATTCCGCACATATGGCTTGAAATTCGACGACTTGTAAAAGAAGGGAATATTGAGAAAGCTTCAGAGCTACAAAGAGAGGCTCAAACATTTGCCAGACTAGTCTTAAAATACGGCGCAGCGCCTCCGATCAAAGCAGCACTAAAAATGATGGGCATAGATGCCGGAAAGAGTCGCATGCCTCTTAATACTGGTGGTACTCTCACTCCTGAAGTCAAAGATGAAGTTCGAATTGAACTTGAGAAGCTTGGGGTTCTTGAGAAGACAATCAATGATCCTATACAGAAAGAAATCAATATTGTCGAAGTTCTAGAACATCAAGGGGTAGTACTTGGACATTCTGCTAATCTTCTCATTGGTAAAGCATCTAATGAAATGGTTTCAGCTGGTATTGTTGCGGGACCGAAGAGTGGTTCAATAGGAAAAGCCTTTGTCAAACTGCTCACGATGCCAAAGATTGGTCATGAAGCACTTACTGTAATTCTAGAACCAAATTTGGCTGTAAAGCCAAGTAGTCTGATGCTTCCAACTCGAAAAATCAAATCAATGCGACAGGCCTCACTATTCTATGGACCTGTACAATCAGGAGCAGCAAAGGCGATTGCAACGCTCCTCGAACATGAAAAGATACCAAAGAAATCGCTTAATCAGGATGTCATTATTATGGTACTTGATATTAATCTTGATTCTCGAAACCGAAGAGAAGTTGCCGCTGCAACACAGCAAGTGGTGGAACAAGCTCTCAAAGGAATATGGAGGTAGGAAAAATGTCTGATGGTTCATTCCGATTCCAAGGTGTCTATCCAGCTCTTGTCACTCCTTTTACTGATAAGGGTATTAACGAGAAACAGTATCGAAAATTGATAGACTATGTGATTAAGGCTGGTGCGACAGGGATTGTTCCTTGTGGAACAACCGGTGAATTTACCAGTATGAAATTCGATGAGAAAGTAGAAGCAATAAAAATTGCTTGTGAAGCAGCTAAGGGAAGAGTACCTGTTCTTGCAGGCACAGGAGCCGCTTACACTAATGATGCAATAAAGCTGACTCGTCGAGCTGCTGAATTAGGTGCTGATGCAGCACTGGTTGTTTCACCATATTTCTTGAAACCTTCGCAGAAAGAGATCTACGAGCATTTTGAGAAAGTAGCTAACAATAGCGACATCCCAATCTTTGTCTACAATATTCCTCAAGTCACGGGTGTTCCACTTCATTGGACAATGATTGATGGTCTCCGTGAAATTGATGGGATTATAGGTCTTAAGGATTCTAGTGGAGATCTCATCAACCTGACAACAATTCTTGTCAGGCGTCCTGAGAATTTCCAAGTGGTTGTAGGTCATGATGAAGTTGCTCTTCCTGCTCTTGCAACAGGTTGTGATGGGGCAATTCTAGCTAGTGCCAATGTTTTCCCTGACAGATACATCAAGATGCAGTCCGCGCTTGCAAATGGTGACCTGAAGGAAGCTCGTATCATCCAACGCAGCATTCAGAAGACTGTCCGCATCTTCGTAAACAACGGTGGTGGGATGGCAATAAAAGCTGCATTGAACATGATGGGCATCAATGTTGGAGATGCTCGTCTACCGCTCCAAGTAGGTGATTCGTTAAGCTATGGAGACCTTGATGAACTAAGATGTTGTCTTGAAGATCTTCAGATGATTCCACGCGGATCTGTTCTTTTCAAAATGGGCAATAGGTCAATTGAGGCTGAAAACTATCCCAAAGCTATAGGAATGGTTCCTGATACAATTGAGGATCTAACTCTCCTTCATGGAGAAGCCCTCTTTGGAGGGAACACCGAAGTTGCACATGTTGACTTGGTTCTAGGAATAAAGGATGGTCCTATGAGTGAGGCTTTAGTCAGTGCTGGTAAAATTGTTGAAGATACTCATCAGTCAAATATCATCAAAGACTTGGAGCTTACAACAGTATTTGCGCCTACAGTCACAATCACTTCAGAGGGTCACAAGAAGATGGTCTATGAGGTTGCTCAGAAGGCAGTGATTGATGCTGTAAAGCGAACAATTACTGATATGATCATCCCTGATGAACTAGTGCAAGATCTTATCTTGGCTGTGAACGTATTTGTTCATCCAAGTGCTGCGAATCCAAAACGAGTTCATATTAACAACTTCATCGCAACTCGACACGCTCTTCGTCGTGCTATCGAGGGAAGGCAAAATGTTGATGAGATAATCGCGCAGAAGGAATCAGCTCGTCATCCATTTGCCTACAATCCATAACTGTGATATGTTAATGTACACTGTAGGTCGTACTTGACCTACAGTGATTCACTTTTTGGAAGAATGGTTTTTGTCACATCCATAGTGATAGTAAAAGATAACAATTCAATGGTAGTCCTGGTAATTTGATGATGCATTCCTCCTTTCTAAGAACGAGTCAGAAAAGGGGTACTGAATCGGATTGATTAGTGTGACAGGTATTCATCATAGGTACAGGCTATCTTTACGTAAATAGAGCTATTGTCATACATATGGATTCAGCTTCCCGTCTATTCATACACAACCTAAAATCCAAGATACAAAATTGCACATACTGGATTTTTACTGCGCTATTACTTCTTTGCAACACCATTATTAGATATGTGGCCATTTGTTAAGGGCTATTTGTTTGAATTAATAGGATTAATGAGCTTAGGCAAATTTCTTGAAACTTGATAAATTTAGAAATTCTAAAATTGCCCAAGAAGCCTTCTAGGCTCATTCTATATCATTTACTCATCTGGTTTTTCTATATATACCACAACGTAGTATAGTATTCTCAAGTCTTGCATCCCTCTTAGACTGTCGCGTCGCCACAAATAATCAAAACATCCGTTGGAGTTAACGCAATGGCTGAAACTTACATAATCCGCATTGATGATATTCCTTCAAGGAAAATTCGAAAGAATGTTCGAAGTTTTCTTGAGGATCATGATGTTTCAATTGTCGGTGAAGATGGGCAAAGTTTCGAAGTGATTCTAGATAAGAACCAGCTTGTCGTTGTGCGCGATAAGTATTAATAAACACACAAATTGCGATTGAGTGTCTTGCTCTCTCTTCCGCACACCATGCCCCTTTGTAATGTAGGTTTCAGCCATCTATCATTTTTTGATTCATGATTTGAAGGTGGCAAATCTCAGCCTGCTCTTGGCTCGTCATCGCATTTGCTCAGCCAGGGGTAACTGCCTCATCGATTGCCATTACTAATTGTAATATCTATGCTTATGAAATTGTTTACTCGGCAGAACCTTCTTAGCGAAGGCTGCTTATCTTTCCATTAGGTGTTTCGCAATGAATCAATCTCGTCTTCTGTCTCTAGCAAAGGACTTGATAGCTACAAATTCCGAAAATCCTCCTGGAAAAGAGGATGACGTTGCCAAGATTATAAAGGATCATCTTGAAGCACATGGAATTTCATGCAAATCTTTTGGATCAAGTAAAAGACCAAATCTGATCTTCTCAAGTCATGAAGATGAGAAAGGAGACCTATTGCTCCACGGACATATGGATACGGTACCAATAGGTGAATTCGATAGTTGGAAGTATGATCCTTTTGATGCTCAAATTCATGATGGTCTTCTCTATGGTCGTGGAGCATGTGATATGAAAGGTCCTGTCGCAGCGATTATTGAGACACTCATTCTATATGCTGAAGAGAAACATCGGAAGCCACTCTTGGTTCTAACAACCTCGGATGAAGAGAGTGGTTGTTCAGGAGCTGAAGAAGTAGCAAAGAGTGGATACCTTTCAGGTGTCAAGTATGGAGTATGTGCAGAACCCACAAATCTGCAAATCCTAGTTGGAGAGAAAGGAATGTTTTGGTTCAAGGTCGTTGCAGAAGGAAAGTCTGCACATGGATCAAGACCTGAAGAAGGTACGAATGCAGTTGTTGCCTGCATAGATGCAATCAATGTGATTGCAGCAGAACCATTTCCATTTGAAGAAGATGTGCTTATGGGAAAGCCTACACTAAATGTTGGTATGATACAGGGTGGCATCAAAATTAATGTTGTACCTGCCTATTGCGAAGCTCACCTTGATATGAGAACAGTGAGAGGGCAGACTCCAGAATCGCTGATAGCACAAATGAATGACCGTCTAAGATCTGCGGGCTTATCAGATAGTGTGAGAATAGAATACATTCACGGAAAACCTTCTGTTTCCACTCCTGCGGACTCAAAAATCGTTAGAATCACTCTTGATGAACTGACTCGTGTACTAGGTGTTAGACCAACTTTGAGTGCTGCGACTTATGGAACTGATTGCTCTGTCTTGCAACCTAAAATTGGAATTACTAATGTCATCTGCGGCCCCGGTTCAATAGAACAAGCACATCAACCGAATGAGTTCATCTGTTTGGAGCAGCTCCATAAATCAGTGGATATTTACTTGGGTATTGCGAGGAAATTCAGTTTATAGATCAAATTCATTTGCGTTGACGGGACGCTCTAATTGCAATGAGGATTGCCACTGATGCAGCTCCAAGACCATTTCCAATATTAACAACTGCAAGTCCAGGAGAGCAAGACTGTAACATTGAGGCGAGAGCTGTCTCACCTTTTCCTCCAAATCCATACCCTGTAGGCACTGGCACTCCAATAACTGGGATATCAATTAGTGCTGCAACAACTGTTGGTAACGCTCCTTCCATTCCTGCAAAAACAATAATTGCGTCAACATCTTTTTCCAGTATCTCTTTGATGGGTTCGAATAATCGGTGAATACCAGAAACACCAATATCATAATAGGAGAATACCTTAACACCCATCATCTTAGCGAGAGCCTCAGCTTCTTTTGCATATGGAATATCTGAGGTGCCTGCGGTGATAATCGCAATTTTTCCCTTTTCTTCCTCAACGTGCCAATCGGGTTTATTGACCAGTACGGTTATTATTGGATTCTTTCCAAAGACCTGAATGTTGACATCTTTGAGTTTCTTGGATAAATAGTCTAGCTTTTCTTGTTGTATTCTAGTCACAAGTACAATATCTTGAAACTTCAACATTTCTTCCACTATTGTAACAATATCCTCTGAATCCTTTGATTCTGCAAATACAACCTCTGGAATGCCACTTCTTGTTTCTCTATCGATGTCAATTATTGCCATATCAGTTACTTTCTTCAGAGTCAGTGCCTTGAGCTTTTTCTGAGCCTCTTCTATCGATATCTTACCGGAATCAAGCTTCTCCAGGATCTTTCGCGTTTCGTCCACTGATATCACCAAAGAATTTTACGATTTTCCCATCATGATAAACCTTAAAGTTGACGTTGTGTTGAATCAATTCGCTGTGTTATTAAAATCTTCAGCAGAAGGACGATCCTTAATGCAGACCGAAATCATTGATACAATTCTCAACATGTTTTCAAATCCATTAGTTCTAATTTTGACTATATGGATTATTGGTGTTATTGTTGCGGTTGCAATCTTTCGAAGACCCAAAGGCACCAAAGATGAAAAACCACTCAAAGAAACGAAAAAGACAAAGTTGAAGGCAAAAGGACCATTAATGAAGCAGATTGGAAAAATGATGAGTGATGCAGATAGGGGAAAAGAATTGACTCCACCTCCTGTTCATACCAGACGTGAAATAATTTCTGATATGTTCGAATCTAAGATGAATGCCATTGGATTAGAAGCATCAACAGCAAGTGGTTATGTACCTGTTTCTTATACTCCTTTGGCACGTTTTCTCAAAGATCTTGAAGTTCCTGAAGATACAGTAGGAGCAATTATTGAAGCGATTTTAGAGGCAAACGATGAAGATGAAGTACGTGGAATCATTGTAGCTGCTGCTGAATCTCCTGAAGTCAATCTGGTTGGCAACGAATTGAATAAAGCAATACAACTAGCTATCAATGAGTGGGCAAACATTCGCAACACTTCGGAATCATAGGTGATCTTATCATATGACTGAACTCTTACATATGAAAGATAATTATCTCAAAGAATTCGATGCTATTGTGACAGCCACATATGATGATGCTGTTGTGCTTAACAAAACAGCGTTTTATCCAGAAGGAGGCGGCCAATCAAGTGACACAGGTCAATTATCTACTCACTCACGAACAGTTGGTGTGAGTGAAGTGAGAAAAGTAGATGGTGAAGTCCGTCACTTCTTAAAAAATGAGCCCTTTGAGATTGGTAGTAAAGTTCATGGTTTAATTGACTGGGAACGCCGCTATCGTTGCATGCGATTCCATACTGCCCAGCATGTTCTCTCTAGATATCTTCAACTGAATTATAATGCAGAAACAGTAAGCAACAATATTACCCCGGATGAAAGCCGTGCTGATTATTCGCCACTAGACTCTTTTGATGATGATATGAAACGTGATGTTGAAGATGGAGTGAATGAAATTTTATATCAAAATCTACCTGTTTCAATTGAATTTATGCCACGAAAAGAAGCCATCGGATTTTTGGAAAAGCGAGGTTATCAGACTAGATACCTAGAGATGGTTCCCAAATCTGTTAAAGAGTTTCGAGTTTTACTCATTGGAAATTATGATGCCGCTTCTTGTGCTGGCACTCACGTACAAAATACCAAAGAGATTGGGCCGATACAAATTGGTAAATCAAAAAATGTTGGTGCAGGAAAACGAAGAATATACTTCGGGCTTATCGACCCTTGATTGGTGCATTTACACAACAGCCAACAGTTTTATGCGGAATAGTAATAGAACAATAGTAGTGTGAAAATAATGAAAGCGCTCGTGTTAACTGCTGGAGAAGGTCAGCGCCTTCGACCTTTAACCTCAAATCGTTCAAAATCCATGTTAATGATTGCGGGAAGACCTGTCCTTCAATATATTATTGATAGCCTTGTGGATAATGGAATTAAAGATATCATCATGGTTGTGGGTCATGGACGAGAGGAATTAATGGATTATTTTCAGATGGGTAGTGATCAAGGAGTAAAAATCAGGTACGTCATCCAGCATAAACAGGTTGGCGCTGAGAATGCAATTCTCACGGCAAAAGACGAACTCGAAGACGATGATGAGTTCCTTCTCGTGAATGGCGATGTACTTGTTGAACCAGAAATGGTGAAGAGAACTCTCAATAATCATGAAACTACTGATGGTTTTATCACAATGCTTGTTACGTTAGTATCTAATCCCGAGCAGTTTGGTACAGTAAAGATTGGAAGTAATGGTGTAGTTGAGAAACTTGTTGAAAAGGGAGGCCCTGATCGCTATGTAAGCAATTATGCTGTTGCAGGTGTATCTGTTTTTAATAGAGAAACATTTGCATTACTTGAAAAGCACCAAAAAATGGAGAAAATGTTTGAGGAACTCATTGATGGCGGTAAGAAGGTCACAGCGACAGTTTGGGAACGTGAGTGGGCAGAATTCACATGGCCTTGGGATTTATTAAATGCTAATCGAATTGTCATGGATCGTCAACTTCGTGGAAAAGGGAGCTACATCGCAGAGTCTGCTGATGTCCATCCTAGCGTTGTAATAGAAGGTCCTGTTTACATAGATGAAGGGACAATAGTACGACCAAATACTACTTTGAGAGGTCCAATATATATTGGTAAGAGAGTATACATCGGTAACAATTCACTTGTGCGAGATTATAGCAGTCTATGTGATGGTGGAAAAATAGGGTATGCTGTAGAATTGAGAAACAGCATGATCTTTGAACGCGTTAATATAGGCCGAATGACTTATCTCGCCGACTCAATAGTTGGAGCTGATACGTGCATCGAAGCAGGTGCTCAATTATGGAATTGGCGACCTGGAAATGAACCACTTTTCCTTGAGAGTAAAGATGAATGTGTACAAATTCCTTCTCGGAAGTTTGGAGCAATTATTGGTGATAATGTTGTTATTGGCGTAAATACCTCCATATATCCTGCTACTCGAATTGGCGAGAATACTACCATCTCTGCAGGCTGCGTCATTACCGAAGATATCGAACCAAACAAGGAAGTCTATCTGGAGCAAAAACTAAAGATTAGCGAAAAGAAAGATACTATGAATTATGGTTAGTGACCTTTATCTATTTGTCCAATTAGATCTCTTCCTACATAAATTTCTGTCAAACCTAGTTTATCAACAATCCTCACGTCACAATCCTTTACATCCTCTTTGATGGTAAATTTGTATCCATCTACATGTATGAATGTGCTGTCTTTTTTTCTTATGACATGCATATCGTGATGTTCGACTATATGAGTTGTAGTCTTCCTTGGAATAAGCTTCATCTCGATTAGAAGCATATCCAATTGTTCGAGTTCTTTTTCTAAGAGGCGCTTTCGAATTGAGGTATAACCAAGATACTTGTCCTTTCCTCTTTTTATTACATAATCATCATATTTGCCAGCAACTATTCTTTCAACTGCTAGATAGACACCCATCCCTCTATTGATTACCTCTAGGTCTGATGCCATTTCTGAATTCTGAGATTGCTTCTGTACAGCATGACTTAGTTCGTGAGATAAAAGTCCAAGAAGCGATGCTTCATGCCAAGTCTTTATTTTTCTATTACATTTTATCTTGACATTTGCTAAATTACTATCCCAATAAATCGTGGCAAAGCAATTGATATTGTCCCAGTCTATCGAAATATTACTTTTTTTAAATTCGGGATATACTTTGTCAACAAGTAGTGATACTAAATCATCAAGTTGGATTAACGGTTTCATACGAGAGTCTTTCATATACAAAAAGACTGACTAATGAGCATCTTTAAAAGTCAAACTCTGGCAATCCCTTTTGACCTAGTCAGCAGTATCTAGGAGAGTAATTACAATTTCAAAGAAGAAGTGGGGCAAGTCAGCCACCAAAACCGAGAAAATAATTCGAGACGCAGTTCCAAAACCAGATGTCCTTAGCGGAATAGATGAGTATCTAGGCAAAGCTAGGTCAGTTACATGTTATGATATTGCTAATCGTTTCAATGTAAGAATGAGCGTCGCTCGGAGAATCCTTAGAGAAAAGGAAGCTAATGGTGAATTATTTCCATATATAAGAGAGGGCGGATTTGTTGTCTACACCTCTCGAGCTGAAATGGAAAAGAGAGAAGGCGGCGTTCCTGTGATGATTGCAGATGCCTTGGAAGAGGTTGCATCATTAGTTCCAGAACGACCTGTAATCACTGATGAGATGGATGAGGCGTTGGCTGCTGCCGCGACTCCTGGAGATGTCAAACCAAGCAAACTTGCAAGAAAACGGAGAGAGGCTGGTGAACGAAAAGAACGTAAGGATATGCGTCCAGAAGTTGTAGTTGAACCTCTCGAAGTAATGGAACCACAAAGATCTCCGATTTCCGAAACTGAATCTTCCAAGAAGCTAGCTGATAAAGAAGAGAAACCCAAGAAAGAGACCAAGAAGGCAGCTGAGAAGAAGGAAGAGAAACCCAAGAAAGAGACCAAGAAAGCAGCTGAGAAGAAGGAAGAGAAACCTAAGAAAGAGACCAAGAAAGCAGCTGAGAAGAAGGAAGAGAAACCCAAGAAAGAGACCAAGAAGGCAGCTGAGAAGAAGGAAGAGAAACCCAAGAAAGAGACCAAGAAAGCAGCTGAGAAGAAGGAAGAGAAACCCAAGAAAGACACCAAGAAGGCAGCTGAGAAGAAGGAAGAGAAACCTAAGAAAGAGACCAAGAAGGCAGCTGAGAAGAAGGAAGAGAAACCTAAGAAAGAGATCAAGAAGGCAGCTGAGAAGAAGGAATGAATTATCTCATGAATTACGGGAGGTATATGTTCCTTTTTTCCTCCCCACTAATTCTCTTTAACTAAAAAATTAAATAATTATAAGGGCTCCATACCGCTAGATCTGGAGCCATTATCGTTTAACTGTTGAATCTACTTAAGCACAGCAATTTGCTTGTCTAAGTCCTCAAGTTGGCTGTCAAGCTCTGATTCTTTTGTCTTATATTCATCTTCAGGAATATATCCTCGCATATAATCAAAACGTAGATCCGTTAGCTGTGCTTTTAGTCGATCTTTCTGTTGCAGGAGAAAATCCAACTGATCATCACTTTCTGTTGCCTCAGCAGTTACTTCTGGTTCCACTACTTCCATAACTGGTTCCGGAATTGGTTCTGGAATGAGCTCAGGTTCTGGAGCTGGCTTAACCTCCGGCTTAGGTTCCGGTTTGGGTTGCGGTGCCGGAGCTTCAACTTTTGGGGCTTCAGTCTTGACGCTTTCCATCTTTTCCATGTTTTGCCTTAACGCTTCAATTTGGTTGGCTATTTCAGCAAAACTATCGTTGATGGTTTGGTTGATGTTCATCTTCATCTTCGCAAAGTTTTCCGCTAAAGTATCGGCTAGCTTTTTAGTTTCAGCCACATTTTCAGCGAAATCCTCTATTTCCTTTAATTTCTCCATAATTGCGCTAATATCGAAAGACATGGTTTTAGTCACCTATGTGCGCTACCTAGAGATATCTCCCCTTTTTTGGTTCTTAACCTTTGCCTTGATGCATTGAGGATGATATTATGACCTAAAACTGGAATTTTCTATAATTTTATTTGAAACATCGAACAATGAACGCTTTAAGCGCTTTTTGTTTCAGCTTTTCCTTCAAGTATTGCACGACGTATAATTTGAATTAGCCTATCGCGATATGATATATCAATTGCAACTAATTCATATGTAGGAATCCCAAGAATCTGTCCAACTCGTTCGGGTGTAAGAGCTGTAGGCAAGTCTTGTTTGTTAGCAATTCCAATGACTTTTGCATCTGGTACTTCTTCGGTTACCAAGCTGACAAGTTTCTTTGACCTTAAGACATTTTCAAGAGTACTGTCTGTTACTATGATTACGACTTGCGCATTTGCAATCATTTTCGCCCAGAGAATGCTGAATCGTGACTGACCTGCTAAGTCCCAAAGAACAATATTTGCGTTACTAATCTCTTCAGGGAGTTTCTTTATTGACACACCAATTGTTGGGTCATGGACTAATGGTAGTGTTTCGCCACGCAAGAGATGAAGTGTTGTTGTCTTACCAACACCTGCAAAACCAAGTATTGCTACTTTCACCATGGTGACTGCAATCTCGTCTACTTTAGTATCGAAACCATCAAGTGATTGATTCACAAGAGCTAGATTAGCATAATCTCTCATGAATGCGTCAACAAGATCTCCAATTTTCTCCTCTATCTGGCTTGAATCATCTGCTTTGTCAGCAACGATCATGAATGTGAATGGATTTCGTTGAGCATAGAAAATACGTGACACTGCGACATTCATGTATTCTGTCTTGTTTTCAAGATCCACTGAATTTAAAAATTGAGTCAAGTTGATAAGAAATTCAACCATGTTTGATTTAGATTCACTCTTTGCATACTCCTTGGAGTAAATCATATTCCCTTGCTCGCCAAGAACATAGACGCCACGGATCATTTCATCTCACCCCAAGTCAACATGAGTAATTCTAGATGCCTATGAGCTGCTTCAGGGGATATTTCTTTCTCTGACAGCTTCTTAGATACTATCGGGAGTACATATTCTGGCATAAACGAAGAAATCTTTGGATTCGTCAGTAATGCCCATAGATTCTCTTCTTCAAAACGGATAGTTACTTTTTCTGATTCCAATGCGTAAAGCACTTTCTGAACAATAGCCTCTGGAAGTGCTGTTTTCTTTGATATATCTACCACTGATAATGGTTGTTCTCTAAGGGATGTCATTACCATATATTGAAGCCTCTCAACTAAAATGCGTGATATTTTTTCTCTATCTTCAAGGATTGGTGAGTTAGGATCATCCACCGGTAATGTTGGATTATATCCTTTGTTTGGTGGTGGAGGTGAGAAGAATTCTGTTAAGTACTCTGTGTATTTATCAGAAATGCTTGGGATGTTCTCTTTTGTTTTACTAATCGACTCCACTGGAGGTTCTCTATAACCAAAGATATCCCTGATGAGAAAGACCATTTCTGATGTCTTACCCAAAAGTTCCACTTTCACAACACCAGAATCCATGAGTGGCGCCATTGCTTCACGAAGGTCAACATCTTCATTTTGTAACTGGCTGTGTAACCAAATAGATAATTTAGCAGCTTTCTCTATGCCTTCTGTTTGCATTCGTTCAAGAAGTAGAGCGGATGAAGGTGTTAAGAATATCTCAGCGAATTTCTGCTCTTCAGTCATATCTTTCAATGTGCTTCCGTTTCTGATTACCTCTTCAAGTGAGAATGATTCCTCATCCACATTAATTAATGTCAAAAGCAGTCTTCCAGATCCTTCCAAATCGGCTCGTAGAGAATTAAAATCTTCATCTGTGTCAAGAATTGAACATACCATCCACCCTGGAAAATTGTCTGAGTTATATGATGCAATTCTTAATCCTTCAATCTCGGCAAAGCTAAGTTCTTCTTTTCTTTCCTTCTGCTGCTCGTAGAAGATAAGATTGAGTACTTTCTCATTAAGTGCCAATGTAGAAGGATACCTATGTCTTACTATGAAGCCTTGAAAGTCATCTAAATGGACTATGAACGTTGCCTTTGGCATATTGCGTCCCACATTGCAAATCACACTAACCCCATAAATGTTTGACTCTCATGTAGTCCCTCAGTGGAAAATTGATTCAAGGTCTCATTATTGTTCATTCATCATCCAATTCTTGGACTTACATGTATCAAACAGGTAATTTTTCCCTCTTTATTAAAAATCCAACATTGTTCACAGACAAATTTTCCACATATTATACAGGTTCCAATATGCTGATCAATAGTGGTAATCTTTGTTTGATTCATCCCTTCAGAATGTTCGTTGCAATACATGTGGTTACAGACTGAACATGAAACAGCTCCCTCAGATGAACATATGACACACTCTGTATCTTTTGCAGAAATTCGAGAATCGTGATATATTCTATGGCAATCAGGATTCTGGCAATCTCCAATCCCCTTGTAATGACCACAATATGGGCAAATTGGTAGTATCTCAGAAGAACCTCTTGTCATCTGTTCAATCCATTCCATATAGGCGCTAATTTACTACTATATAAGAAAGTATGAAAAGCATTCCCATAACCTCAATTATGGGAAATTCATATGGATCTTGACCGCTATAATATCATTGTACCTGTCACTGCCACAAGAAAGCTACAGTTAGCAGGCGGTCAAAATATGGAGCAAGCTGTTCCAGAGGATTATGTTCTTGCTTCAATGGTCTTTCGGGCAATGGAACATAGAGACGGCAGAGATCTGGAGTTTATTTTAAAGAGTTATCTTCCCGTTGTTGTAATTCCATCACATGAGGCTAATCGATACTTTCTCATTGAGCAATTAGGATTAACCTCTGAGGTAATTCAGGAAGTCAAATCAATCAATCTTGCGAAAATTAAAGACAAACTTGAAACAGCAAAAACTCCTGAATCGCTAATCAAGTGCATCCAAGATATTAAGACCGAGATGAAGAGATATCTTGACTCACCATCAACAACAGTTGTTGGTTTGTTCTCAGGATTGGTTGCTAGAGGAATCTCAAAAATATTCGATAGACCAACTCATCAAAATCTCGAAGATTATTCTATTTCGCTTTCGGGTCTCATTAATAAATCTGATTTTGATCATTCAATAAAGGTGTTACAATCTACATCAGTTTCATTATTCTCTCTCGAAGAAGGACTGACTGAGATTCTAGAAATACTTCATCCCAAGATTGATTCTCTTCTGAATTCTCACAAGAAATCTGCTGTTCCAGTAATCTCTCGATTGGATCAACGAGTTGAGTCATTGAAAAAACAGATTGAGAATTTGGAATCTGAGCGATATAAAATAGCCGTAGGAAAATCATCAGATAGGAGTGTTCGTTTGGCAGAACTTGACAAGACTCTAAATGCTCGAAAAAGTGCTCTTGAAAGAGACCTACAGAAGCAGTCTGAGATTGTATCTTCATTAGAAGATGAGATACAAAATCTCTCAATCAATTGGGATGAACTTGTGGCTGAGTCGAATACTGTAATTAAACAAGTACGAAATCAATTAAGTGCATTAACCGATATGTCTGTACAAGCAAGGGTAGATGAATCAGGAAAACGCAAAACAGCAATTATGTTACCATTCTTCATTATTGGGTATTCCAGAAAGGATCAATTACAGATTGAAGTACATCCATTATTGCACCTTATTGTAAATGGCGAACATATTAGTCGTCGTCGTGATTATGTTGATGTGTTTGAAACCTCCTCTAGGGCTATAGAAGGTCTCTCATCAATAATTAAGGAACGTGCGAATGATGATGTTACTTTTCGAAAGTTCATCCGAGATTCATCTCAAGACAACAATCTTCTAGCAGATTCGAAGGCGCGACAAGCCATTCATTCTGGAGCTGAATCATTGCTTGGCGATGCACTAGTAAAACGCCCCTTTTTGGAAGAACTTGAAAAGATATTGATGTCTATCCCTGAAACTAAATCAAAAAGTAGACGCCGTCGTGCAATCACATCTACGACTACAGATGAAACGATGTGCTCTGTAAAAATTCATTTTTATGATGATGCAGGTAATCCCATTATTGGTGCCAAATTAGAAATCGGAGCATTGACTCTTGAATCTGATAGTCTAGGAATTGCAAGCGTTAGTCTCCCAAGGAGTGATTATGAAGGTGTTGTGCGAGCTGTAGGCTATATTGAAAAACCTGTAGAGTTCTCCCTCACCTCCACCGATGATGTTGTCATTCCAATAACATTGACACCGCTCTCGCATGAAGAACAGCTTGCTTTGCAACTAGACGAGCTTGTTGAACGGGCAAGGCGTCTGGATATGATTCGTGAACGACTTTGGAATGCATTTGAAAAACAGGGTGTAACCCTATTAGGCATTCCTGCATATAGGAATGCATTACATGAACTCCTTACCGAATTAGGGTATGAGCCCGAAGCTTGGATAACTGAAGCAAAGGTAAAGACTGGGATGGTAAAGCGTTTTCTAAAACGGGATGATCGAGTCGATGGTCTAAGAAGAGATATCTTGAGGACAGCTGAAGAATCGAAGAAATTTGGTGGCATAATGCTTTTTTCAGAATTGCTAGTAAGATTAGACAATCTTGGTTGGAGCACTGGATCTGAGGAAATTCAAGACATAATCAACGATATGGCAAATGAAGGACTGATTCAGGGTCTCTCACCTTTAGGGAGTGGTACTCTTCTTGTTGAATTTGTTCCTGTGGCGCTTACTGACGATCCTCAACACATTCTGGATTTGGCTGCTCAAAATGATGGGAAACTAACAATAGAGGAAATTGTGATTGGTCTGGGGTGGACTGAAGAACGAGTACGTAATGCATTGAACCTTCTAATTGCTAATGGTGTTGCTAAGGAACAGCGAAGCTATTCAAAAAGCACTCAATATTTCTTCCCTGGATTAATCGGGGGAAAGAAATAAGTCGCAATCATTTTATTGGTCTAGTTGACTCTCTATGAACAGGGGTTTGAAGAATGAATCGAGTTTCACATATGGTTTTTGCCTTTGCTCTCTTTGTAGGTCTCTATTCGTTAATCTATGTCTTTAGTGTATGGCAATCCGATCTGGGGACACTCTACGAATTACTCCAATTCTATCTCATTGGGGGACTTTCAGTCAGTCTTGTTGCAGTACCTCTTCTATACTACAAGGCACCAAACAAGAACATGCAGGCACGTACTAGTAGTAATAGAAGTGCAATAAGTGCTATGTTCTTCATCACATTTTGTATTGGTTCATTAGCTGGAACAATAATCTATCAATGGTATACGATGATACCAATTATTGGTAACATCTCAATTTTCATTGGAGCATTGATTACTGTAACTGGTGCCTTAATGCCAGATTGGGACATTCCCTTTTTAGGTATTCAAAGACATAGGAACATTATCTTTCATTCAGTAATTCTTCCCCTTTTCATTACTCTTGCAACTTTGCTAAATGTAGCGACAAGAATACTATCCGCTAGTTCTTCAATAATTCCCGTTGACCTCAGCAGTGGAGCAGAGATTGAATACTACGTAACTGCATTATTTCTTCTCGGTTATGCTTCTCATCTATATCTTGATATCTTTCCGAGTGACGCTAATCCGTTGGAAATAATGTGGATTGCTGTCGACTCAGAAACTAGAGCTCCTACTGGATTAAAGCCGTTGGGTCCAATTAGGATATCCAAGAAATATGCCCGTCACTATCTAGTGATTAATGCAACTGTTTTATTGATACTGGCATCAGCTCTCTTTGGATTATACTTCTACTATATTTTGATATGATTGGTAGATAAATTTACCACTCATCATCATCATCATCTTCAAGGTCGAAGTCATCATCATCCTCGTCAAAATCATCGTCGTCATCGTCATCTTCATCAGAATCGCGTTCAGGAGGAAGGTCACTCAAATCCTCATCTTCATCATCATCTTCAAACAGAAATGTGGCTGGGTCAATTTCGCCGTCATTTTCTTCCATCTTAGGTTTCTGTGGACTAGTCGGTTTCCTTTCTGGTCCTGCCATGCATACTATGTCTACAGGATCAAAGTATTCGCACTCTACACAACATTCGCCTTTGTGATCACAGGTGAGATATGCACCACATCGTTTACAACACTTCAACTCAGACACGATCAATGCACCCGAGATGTTTTTACTATGATAAATTCGAGAAATAATCTAAATAAGCGTCTCCGTGAGGTAATATTTTCAGGTACATTTCATAATATTCATTTTCTAGTCAAAGTTAAATGAAATTAGAGTTCTCTTTCTATGGAGCTGATCTATTTGGATGATTTAGAGATTGAAATTCGAAAAATGGTACTTGATAATGCTGTCAAATATGATGGAAAACCTGATGTGAAATCTGTTATGGGTGCCTTACTTGGAACACGAGCTGAACTTAGATCCAAAGCAGCTGAGATTAAGACAATCGTAGAGAAGATCGTAGATGAAGTAGGAAAGTTGTCACTTGATAATCAAATCTCTGAACTGAAGAAGATTGCTCCTGAGCTATTGGTTGAACAAAAAACTGTAGAAACACCAGAAGAGAAGGAATTACCGGACCTACCAAATGCAGACAAATGGTCAAAGATAGTGATGCGACTAGCGCCATTTCCATCTGGTCCACTCCATATAGGCAATGCTCGAATGGTTATTTTAAATGATTACTATGTCAAGAGATACAACGGTGAGCTTATCCTCGTCTTTGATGATACAATCGGTTCAACTGAGAAAATTGTTGAATCTGATGCTTTTAACCTCATCACAGAAGGTCTTGATTATCTCGGTGTTAAATATCACAAAACTGTCTACAAATCTGATAGACTTGATCTGTTTTACAAATATGCAGTTGATCTCATCAAAAGAGGGAATGCATATGTCTGTGACTGTGATGCGGAGGTTTGGAGAACCCAACACAAGACAAAAGGAATCCCTTGCGCATGTCGTGGTTTACCGGTTGAAGATAATTTAGCTCGTTGGGAGAAAATGTTGGATGGAACATATCCCGAGAGAGCTGCTGCCGTACGATTGAAAACTGGTATGACTGATCCTGATCCAGCAATGCGAGATCATGTAATATTACGTATCTCTGAAACCGATCATCCAAGAGTTGGATCAAAATATAGAGTATGGCCATTACTTGAGTTCTCATGGGGTATTGATGATCATGAGCTAGGAATTTCTCATATTATTCGAGGAAAGGATCTTGTTAAAGAAGGTAAGATAGAGCAATTTATCTGGAATCTCTATGGTTGGCAAAATCCTGAACTCATATATTATGGTCGGCTTAAATTCCAAGATGCTACTTTTAGCAAAAGCAAATCTAGTAAGGAAGTTCGAGAAGGAATTTACACAGGATGGGATGATCCGCGAACATGGAGCCTCCAGTCTCTTGAGAAACGAGGGATTGATCCTGATGCTCTACGAAAGGTCCTGCTTGATTTAGGTCTCAGTATTGTTGATATTTCGATCTCTATGAAATCTGTCTATGCAGAGAATAGGAAAATCAGAGATGCTGATGCACCTCGCGTGTTTTTTGTTGAGAATCCTGAATGGGTCAGAGTTGAGGGCAATACTCGTGAGTATGCTGAAGTGCCAGTACATCCAGATTATCCTGAGCGCGGAGTTAGAAAAATACCTTTACATCTGATTGATGGCAAGCTAGAAGTTGGGCTTCAAAAATCTGATATTAAAAACTTGAAGAAAGGAGTACTCTTTAGATTAAAGGACTTTGCAAATTTCACCCTTGAAACAAAACAACCAAAAGCACTGAAACTTGAAAGCTATGATGTTGAGGAAGTGCGGTCTGTAGGCGGTCCTATAATTCATTGGATTCCAAAAGAGGGATCTGTTCCAGTAGAGCTAACTCAGATAGATGGTAGTATTGTACGAGGTCTTGCTGAGTCCGGTATGAGTAAACTCCCCGAAGGCACTTTTCTTCAATTTGAGCGAGTTGGCTTTGCCAAAATCAACAAAACTGGTGATCCAATCAAGGTTTCCTTTGCACATAAGTGACTGAATTGTAGAGCCAAAGAGAACATATAGTAGAAATGACATTAGCATTTTGGCGATAGCATTATGGCTAAGAAGAAAGCAGCAACAAAAAAGAAAGTCACTCTGTCACCAACACTCTTCAAATTGGCCGGTACAGATACTAAGATGAAGATTGTTGAGAAAAGTAAGAAGCTGTATTATTTTTCAGAAAAAGTCGATTCTGGAAAAGCAGCTAAAATTGCGGTAACTGAGGGTGCTGATATTCTCGGGGTTCCTGCAGGAAATATCACAGCTGGGAAACCATCACTCAAATATGATTTCTATTGCATTTATGATGCGACATTGGAACTCTCATTTCTTAGAATCCGACCTCAAGAGATCGGAGTGAATGAACAAGTTAAAGGAGTTCTTGCTGGAAAAGATGTATTGGTTCCCAAGAAAGGTAAAGATGTTCCTGGGCAGTCAATCCAATTGGATCTCGTTGAATTGTTTGAGATTAAACGCACTGATGGAATGGTCCTGGATGGAGCAACTGGAGGTCCTGCAAAGGCAATAGAACCCATACTAAAAGGAGCAGGAAAAAAGACAGCAACTGCGGCATGGTTGAAGAATAGCTCAATTGGACCTGGCACATACAACAGTCTCGATAAAGTAGTGAAAGCAGTAGCAAAAATGGCTGGCCAAAAACCATCTGATGCTAAGAGAGTAAGTTCACACATTCTTACATTTTCGAAATTAGAGGGCTATTATGTTCCAGTCTACTATGTATCAATCTCGGCGGGAGCCAAAAAACAGGTAATAAAAATAAATGGAATCAACAGCACAGTGTCTATCAAAGTCTAGTGTCTTGTTTTCCTTCAGATTGAGGTGGACCCCATCCACCTCCTCCTGGCGTTTCAATACTGATAATTGCACCTTTAGGAACAACAATAGTCGTTTTTGATTGTAATCTATGTTCTTTGTCTTCATAGATTACTATGTTCCTTCCCTTTGAACCACTTAATCCCCCAGCTAAGCCCCAAGGAGCAATCAATCTTCGTTCGGATTGAATTGAAACTGTACTAGTTTCAGCTAGCAGTTCAATCTCTCGCACTATGCCATCTCCACCTCTCCACTTCCCAGTACCTCCTGTTCCTCTTCGAATAGCATATTTCTTTACTCGAAGGGGATACTCAGATTCTAGCGACTCTATTGGAGTATTGAGTGTGTTTGTCATATGAGTATGAATTCCACTGATTCCTTCTTTTCCGCTGATTGCTCCCGCTCCTCCTCCAATTGTTTCATAGAATGAAAATACCTGATTATTCCTTGGATTTACTCCTCCAATTGTAAGATTATTCATCGTACCCTGGCTTGCGGCTGGGACAAGATTTGGAACAATCTCTGACAAAGCACCCAAAATTACATCAACAATTCTCTGTGATGTTTCCACGTTACCTGCTGAAACAGGTGATGGATACCTCGGATTCAAAAGGCTTCCTTCCGGAGCTATTACATCAATAATACTCCAACACCCCTCATTTGTAGGTACATCTTTTCCAAATAGCGTGATGAATACATAGTACACAGCTGAGAGGGTTGAAGCAATTGGACAATTAATATTTCCCGCAACTTGATCAGATGTGCCCGTGAAGTCTACCATAACTCTTCCATTTCTTATGGTTACAGACACTGAAATTGGGATATACCAATTGCCTGCTCCATCACTTTCCAGATAATCAGTAAACTTTCCAAATTTGCCACTCAGGCTTTGAAGTCTATTCTCTATTATCTCCTTAGAATACAGCTTTAATTCCGAGAATGTCTTCAGTATTGTATTCCATCCATGAATACTCGCAACTTGCTTCAATCGTGTTATTCCTACATTGTTTGCAGCAACTTGAGCTGAGAGGTCTCCAACTCGCTCATCTGGTGTGCGTGTACTATCTATGATATCTTTGATACGCTCCATTTGTAATTGTCCTTTCTGTACAATAATCCTGGGTTCGATTAAGATTCCCTCATCATGAATTGAGAGAGATAGACCTGGCATTGATCCTGGGCTTTCTCCACCTATGTCAGCATGATGTGCTCTGTTTGCTGCAAATGCCACTCTCTCGCCATTAAAATAAACAGGTGCAACCAAGGTAAGATCCGGAAGATGAGAACCTCCTGAAAATGGATCATTTACAAGAGCCATTGTTCCATTATCAAGATATTCTCCGAGGTATTTTATACACGATTTAACTGATAATGGCATTGCTCCGAGATGAACCGGAATATCTTTAGACTGAGCGATTAACTGTCCCTCACTATCAAATAGTGCACAACTGCAGTCCCTACGTTCTTTGATATTCGGACTGAATGCAGTTCTTTGTAGAGCCTGACTCATCTCGCGAGCACATGAGATAAGTGCATTCTTAATTACCTCGAAGGTAACTGGATCCTCAATCATCCCCGTGCCTCCCTAGCCATAACGCCCCGTTGCTTTTCTGCTGACATTTCCATCCTGTTGGGATATATGTAGTAGTATCAACTTGCTCAACGATTGAAGGACCATTGATTATCTGTTTGATACCAAGGTCATTTCTTCTATAGATATCTGCAATGCATTTCTCATCATTTGAGATGATAACCTCTCTCTTGCCAATTGGTTGAGCCTTCAATTTTTTAGTATATGCACTCGGTTTTTTTACCTCTGTTTTTGCACGAGCAGCAACTCTCGTTGTAACCCATTCAATCTCCCTCCTTCTCATCTTATAGCCAAAAGATGTAAAATGTGATTCTTCAAATGCTCCAATTGATTCGATTAGGAGGTTTCTCGTATCTCTCTTGATCGGAATTGTCAGCTCATGCGATTGTCCTTTATACCTCATGTCTATCTTCAAATCCATACCAATAGCATCACTCTCTGCGCCTTGCCCTATCAGGTTATTTTCGGCTTCGTGTATTAGTTGGTCAAAAGTTTTCTTTAGTATCTCAATATTCGATTCATCTGCCTTTACAAGAATAGTCTTCATCAAATCCACACGTAAACCAGTACATATTAGGCCAAATGCTGAAGTAATTCCCGGATATGGTGGAACTAAAATCCTATCGATTTCTAACGACTCTGCAATATCAGCCGCTTGAGTTGGACCGGCTCCACCAAATGCTACAAGGACAAAAGTGCGAGGATCACAACCTCGCTCTATTGTGATTTCTCGAATAGCTTGAACCATATTTTCTGTTGAGATTCTGATAATGCCTAGTGCTACTTCTTCATTTGACATTTGTATTTTTGACGCTACATGACTAATAGATCTATGAGCTAACTTCGTGTTTAGTTTGATTTTTCCACCAAGGAAGAAATCTGGATTCAATCGTCCTAAGACTACATTGGCATCTGTGATTGTTGGGTCTATTCCTCCTTTATTATAGGATGCTGGCCCTGGATTGGCTCCTGCACTTTGCGGTCCAACATGAAGAATTCCCACTTGGTCTACCCATGCAATACTCCCACCACCTGCTCCAATTGTCTTAACATCCACAGATGGCATTCTAAGAGGTAATCCTGCAATTTCGTTATCTGGTCTAACAATAATCTCTCCTGTAATCGCACTAATATCGCAGCTGGTTCCACCCATATCAATCGTGATCGCATTGTCAATGGCGCTCTGTTTAGCAATTTCCCAACCTCCTATTGCTCCGCCTGCCAATCCCGAGATAGCAAGTGCGATAGCTCTTCCCCTTGTTTGAGATGCCAAGACAGTCCCTCCATTTGATTGCATTACGGTTAAATGACTGCTGGGGGCCAATGTATGTAGCGATCTATGAAGCCTTTCCAGGTATCCAATAACTAACGGTCCCAGATATGCTTCGAGTACTGCTGTAGATGTTCTCTCATACTCTCGAAATTCTGGTAAGACTTCAGATGAAGTAACAATGTAGGAGTCAATTTCTTTCTGCATTTCTTGAAGAAGCTTTTTCTCATGTTGAGGATTTTTGTACGCGAAAAGAAATGAGATTGCCACAGATTCTGGATTTTTCTCCTTTAAAGCAACAATTGCTCTTTCAATCTCATTCATGGTTAATTCCGTAATCTCGTTGCCTTCAAAATCCAGTCTTTCATTGACTCCTAAACGATTCTCTCGTGCAACCAATGGCTCAGGTCGTGAAGGTGACAATGCATAGATATCATCTCTTTGTTGTCTACCTATTTCAAGAATATCTTCAAGACCTTTTGTGGTAAGAAGAACAACCTTTGCACCTTTCCTTTCCAGCATGGCATTCGTTGCCACAGTTGTACCATGAACAATGAGTCCGATATCACTGGGTGATAAGGAGTTCATAGACAATATTTCTTTGATACCTGTAAGAACAGATCTATCTTGATTGTGTGGAATAGAAGGAACTTTGTGAACATATTGATTTCCTGTTTTGGAATCGATTAAAATCACATCTGTAAATGTGCCGCCTACATCTACACCTATTACCTTCATCGTGGACAATATTTACCAAGAAGTTCCTAGATATGAACACTTGGGCATACCTGAATCTTCCTTCTCCCTAATCCTTAAAACAAATGAAACAATTGTGTTCAAGAGTCTGCTATGATGATACCAAGTCGTACCATGTTTTTTGTACAGGCATCAGTACTTCTGCTTGTAATTGTGATTGCTGTTCCTACAATCCCAATAGCGAATATTACTCCGATAGACACAGCTATGGTTGCTGATGCACCACCATTCAATATCATTCTCATGATTGGAGATGGAATGGGTTACGAACAAGTCAAACTTGCACAACTGGTTGAAGTAGGAGAGAATGGGTCTCTTACTATGCAACAATTAATGTGGAACGCTTCAGTATCAACCTTTAATCTGTTAGGCCAAATCACTGACTCTGCAGCAGCTGGAACTGCTCTTGCAACCGGAAATAAAACGACAAATGGTCATCTAGGTCTGCTACCTGATGATACTGTCTTGGAAAACATTGTTGAGTTCAGCCAGACTCTTGGTAAAGCGACAGGAATTGTATCCACTTGCAGGATGGTTGATGCAACACCAGCTGCATTTACTACTCATGTGGCTTCTCGGAGTGATTATAGTATTATTGCTAGTCAACTTGTTAGTGATGCTAATGTTGATGTTCTACTTGCTGGTGGTGATAACTATTTCACGACTATTCAAGAAAATTCAATGGCATCTAAGGGGTATGCTGTTGTCAAGAATCGTGCAGATATGCTTAGTGTAACTTCTGGCAAAATATTCGGGCTCTTTGCACCAGAACACATTGATTATGAAATTGATAGGGATTATGCTACTACTCCTTCAATTGCTGAGATGACAAACAAATCAATCGAGATTCTCTCACAAGATTCAGACGGTTTCTTCTTAATGGTGGAGGGAGGTAAGATTGATCTTGCATGTCATGATAAAAATCAAGTAAATACTGCTTTGGAAACTATCGAGTTCGACAAAGCTGTGAAGGTTGCTTTAGAATATGTTAAATCTCATAGCAATACGGCTCTCATTGTAACCGCAGATCATGAAACTGAAGGTCTTCTTGTTGTTAATTATGACCTCAATGAGGATCTTCCATCAACGGCTCTAAATCAAGAAGAAAACGAAACCCTACGAGTCACTAGAGCAAATAATGTGACGGTTGAATGGACTGCGAGTTATCATACTGCTACTCCTGTTCCACTCTTTTGCTATGGGAATGCCTTCTCTGGTCTTCCAGAGAATCTTACAATTGATAACACGAATGTCTTCACCCTAATGAAAGACTACATGTTGGGAAATCCTCTAGACGTATCCGACAACATTGCACCCATTTGGTCGATTTCGCCGAGTAATCAAGAGATTACCATTGGAGAAGCATTTAGTTATCATGTTGAAGCAGTTGATGCTTCTGGAATTGCAGGATATGCAGTGAATGACACTGTAAACTTTGCTATCAGTCCCACAGGACTAATTACAAATCTTTCAATATTGACCATTGGTGTCTATGGATTGAATGTAAGCGTCTGGGACATTCATGACAATCTCGCCTTCGATGTAATCACCATAACTGTACTAGCTGAAACTACCACGACCACTACAACAACAACTACAACCACAACCACCTTGACAAATACTACGACAACTGATACAATGACTGGAACAGGAACAGGATTTACATTAGATCCAAACCTGTTAATAATGACCGGAGTTGGTGGTGCAATCATTCTCTTAGTAGTAATCTTCTTCCTGCGAAAGCGATATTGAGACTGTCTATTTTCCTGTATTCCAAGCGTAGTATTCTTGTCTGTACTGCTCAGAAAATCCAAATGTAATATAGAGCTTCAATGCAGAATCATTGGTGATGTCAACCTCAAGTTTGGCATACTTCATCTCTCTATCTTGTTTAATCTTCATCATAGATTCGTACATCAGTGCATAGGCTATCTTCTTCCCTCTAAATTCAGGTAGTAGTCCAATTGGTCCCAGTTCTACCTTATTATTTTGAATGCGTCCCACGCAGAGACCAATTACCTTCTTGTCATGTAGTACAAGAACGGTTGAGGAATGAAAGGGTCTTGTTCGATCAAGCCAGTAATTGTATGTGATGTTTCGCTCTGGTTCTGTCATATCATGAGTGAGTCTATTTTTACTTATTTCGAAAATCTCATGAATTACTTTGATAAGCTCTTCATTTTTCCAATTAGTGATCTCAACATATTCGCAACCATCAGGGAGCTCGGGTGTCTGAGAAGGCGGTTTCCATTTACTCATTTCAACTTCCATTGATGCTTCTACAGTGGATAAATGGAATCCTTCTCTCTCGTAAAGTATCTGATATTCCCTTCGAGTTTTTTCAAGACCTTCCCATATTGGACTGAGAAGAGCTTCGAGTCTACTGTATTTCTTACGTTTGATATATCTCTTACATCGTTGTATTAATACCCGTTCCATTACTTCCTTTGATTTTGAAGGTTTAACAATTGGATCCCATTTGCTAATGAAAGCCATTCTCGGAAATCCTGTATAGACTCCTAATTTACCAAGTATCTCTTGATTCTCTGAGTCACGCGCAAGGAACATTATTTCATTATCATCCTCTGCCATTTCACTCAATGACTCTTCTATCCCAGCGGCTGTCATTTTATTGTCTTGAAATATAGAAGACTGAAGAACATCATAAGTAAACCTTGCTAATTCATTTAAGTCAACATCATGGAGCTTCTGAATAGTGATATCATACATCTTCTTTCACACTAATTGTATCTGTAAATTGCTCTTACTCTACAACATCCTTACAAAAGGATGTTAATTTGTTTCTTGATGGGTACTTGACTACATTCATAAGTTCTCTTACAAGCGCTATTATCTATCAGGTGCATTGAAATGCAAGTTGAGTATTCTTCCGTACTTGTTCGCTTTGGTGAGATAGGTATCAAGTCGAAGCAGACACGCCGCCGAATGACGAATCTACTTGCTAAAAACATTGAAGCCGCACTTGAAGAGGCCAAAATTTCATTCTCTGATATTCGGATTGAATATGGACGAATCTTCATTACCACAGACGAAGCTAGGCAAGCTGCCATAGTTGCTGCAAAGGTTTTCGGTGTAGTTTCGACATCTCCTGTGGTTGAAACATTTGCAGATAAAGAGATGATACTTGATATTGGAGAAGCTCTTGCTCGGAAGTATTTCAAGAAGGGACTCTCATTTGCTGTTGATGGTCGGCGCACTGGAAATCATGCATATACCAGTCAGGAGATACGCGGTTTCTTAGGTGAACGTATTCTTGAGAGACTTCCAGAACTGGATTTGAAAGTGGATTTAAGATCTCCACAGCAATCAATTTACATTGAAGTTCGTGATGAACGAGCTTACCTCTTTGTTGAATCTGTCACCGGCGTTGGAGGAATGCCTACAGGAAGTCAAGGAAAAGCCGTGTGTACTATTTCTACAGGTCTTGACTCTCCTGTAGCAGCGTATAAGGTCATGAAACGTGGAGTTGTTCCAATCTTTGCCTATTTCGATAATTCTCCACATGCTGACTCCTGTTGCACAGAGATAGCTACGAAGCAAGCTCAACTCCTAGCCAATTACATACATGGTTTTGATGTCAAGCTATACATTGTTCCACATTGGCTTGACTTGGAAGATGCCATTAATCATGGTCCTGAAAAGATGACCTGTCTTTTTTGTAAAAGAAATATGATGCGGATAGCTCGCGAAATTGCTATCGCTGAGAATGCAGATATGATCGTTACTGGAGAAATCATTGGTGAACAGGCTTCTCAGACGACTGCCAATCTGCGATCGATAGAGGAAGCTGTGACAGATTTTCCAATCCTGCGACCATTAGCTGGAGATGATAAGGTTGATGTCGAGCATCTTGCTCAAAAAATAGGTACCTACCAATTTGCATCTGAAGGCGCTACCTGCTGTGACCTTGCTCCTAAATATCCATCCATCTCTTCAAATGTTGATGCCGTTGCAAAAGCTGAAGAAGAAATGGATTCATCTATCCTATTATCCGAATTTAAGAATGCTAAGGTTATGTATCTTCGAAAGAAGCGGTGAGAAACACCTCTATAAACGCTTTATTTGTTTAAATTGCTATGTAAAATATCCTAATCTTTATTCAAAAGGTATAATTTTGAGCCTTTCCTATAATACAAAGTTATTAAACGAAAGTAAACACTAAACGGATGTATAACCACTGTAAATCACATTTTAAGGAGTCTAGAAATATGCCCCGATCAAGAAAAGACAGAATCATCCCCGTTGCACCAATTGATAAACTCATTAGAAAAGCTGGAGCTGGTAGAGTCAGTGACAAAGGTGCAGAGCGATTAGCTCAGATTTTGGAAGAAGTTGGCGAGTACGTTGCAAGGCGTGCTTACGAACTCACGGTTCATACAGGAAGAAAGACAATTACTGACAAGGATATTGAACTTGCATACAAACAGTGGGGTCGACCTACGTAATTATAATTATGTATGAGATTTTCAAGAGCATTGTTCCACAGTATTTCAGATTGTATGTTTCTGGTGGTGTTATGTGAAGAAGGCTGGAGAATCTATTGAGGATATGACAGCTATCCTCTCTATTCATGATATCATTCCCCCATATGAAAATGACATTATCAAAACATATGATCTGCTTACTGACCTTGGAATTACAAGCTACACTCTTCTTATTACACCTTTATATCGGATGAAGAAGATGAATTCTTTCGTCAAGGATTCTTTGTTTAGTGAATTTCTTCTCTCTCTTGGTCTTGAGATATCTCTTCATGGTTATTCTCATTACACCAAATCTGGTTCGATGCGTGAGTTTTCAGAGATATCATCAGATCGTGCATTATCTCGCCTAAAAGATGCTGTTGCATTATTCAAGAAGGGTTTTGGTCAGAAACCAGTTGGTTTTGTTCCTCCTCTTTGGGAGTCGCCTCCACTGGTCACAAAGGTTGCAAAACAAATAGGCCTGCAATATTGTGTAATTGGTAATCATATAAACCGATTCTCTGATATGAAAATATTCTCCACTGCGGACCCAATTATTAGTCAAGGCACTCGTTCTCTTGATATGGAATCTGCGATGGTGGAAATTGAATTGGGTGGAGCCTTACAAGTAGCTGTTCATCCTAAAGATTACCAAATGAACGACCTCTTTGAATTCCTTGGTGACTTGAAAGATGAGAAGGGCTATCGATTCACTGGATATCGTGATTGTATTCTGAAAAGAAATGATAATGTGCCAGCTTAATATGACTGGCACATTAAATTGAACCAAGTATTGATTCTATTCATCCAGTCCAAGACTCTTGACTAGTTCATCGACAAGTTCACGTGGTAGCTGCTTTGCTTGTTCAATTATCTGATGAACTTCATGAGCAGGTACTCCCTTTCTAAGAAGCTCGGCTTTTAGTTCTTCCAATTCAAATGAACTAAGCTTTTCGGAAGGAGGTTCTCTCTCTTCGGCTTGTGGTTTGATAATAGGTTTGGATTCTTCGATATCTTCTTCCTTAACAAGCAAGACTCTCTCTTCTTCTGGTTCTTCAAAAGTAGTTATCTCTTCCAATTCGTCTTTGGAAGATATTCTTCTTGATGCTTCATTCGCGACATCCTCAAGAACCTCTTCAACTGTCTTTCCATCGCGTCGTGCTGCACGGATTGCCTCCTGCATGATTACTTCTTTTACAAAGGCAGCCTGCTCACTCATTTTCATCTTAGTAATATCTGCATTGAATTCGTCAAGTTCCTCTGGGCTAAGGCGTGTCAAGATTGATAGTTGAATCAAGAGTTCCCTGATCTCAGGAACCTCAATTGGTATTGAGTTTTCAGGCATCTGAGCTGCCGTTCGAGTTATCGCAAATTTCTCATAGGTGTCGTTGAATAGATCTGCAACAAGCTGTCGTCTACTTTTACTATCCTCGATTGGCTTTGGTATTTTACCTTTCTTGATAGATTTTATCTGACTATTGATTTGTCGCAATCGCTTAGGAATGCTAAAGTGTCTTGTCCAGAGAACAGCTAGAAGGAAAATTATGAACAATGAAGGTGTAGCAAGTGATATCGCTGTACCCATTGTCTTTTGCCCTTCTGTTGGGATTATTTCAACTGATAGTGAGAGTTCTTGTTTTTCATAGTTATTTAATTCCAATACTATTGTCAAATCAGTATATCCATCACTGATTCCAATAGGAATTATTGGTGCAAAGACACGAATTATCAAACGATACACTCCTGGCACATCAGTTGTGGCATTTTCTATTTCTACAGACGCTCCTCTGGATGTCACACTAAAGTCTGCTTTTGTAATCCCTCGCCCTTGAGTACTTATCCAGCTCTCGTAATAGAACACATCAATTACAATGGTATCGCCATAGTACATGGTTATCGAATTATCTTGGACATTGTCAGAATAGAATTCAAGTATCGTTGGCCTCTCGATGATTGTGATAGATATTGAGATTGCATTTTGCCCGGTGTAGCTTTCCCTATGTTCTAATTCGACCTCGATTCGGATAACATAAGGAGTATTTGGAAGCGCTTGTGGAACACCAGATTGTGCCTCAAATAATGCAATTGCTGTCGAATCAAATACAAGGTAGTACGTACCATTTCCAAAATCAATGATATTAATTGTAAATGGTGTAATAATACCTCCACCAAAGATAGTTGCAGTAATCGTAGCTTCTGTTAGACCTCCAACATACCCATCAGAATCATCTGTATCATTGTAGAAGAAGCTGATCGAAATCGAATCACCAAAGGGCACAATCAATTCATCAGTATGATTATCTACTTGGTTATCTGAAGGAGAATATAGGTCGAGTTCTGTTGGTACATCATGAATAGTAAGAGAAATAATTCCAGTGCTGACCTGATAGTTCTCCTTATCGAAGTCAATTATAATACTATACCTCAATCCTGTATCCAAATAGGTGGTATCAAGGAGGATTGAATAGTATCCATTTCCAAGATCAGTAGCATTGCCACTGAATGGCCCCCATTGGTAGGTTGCTGTTGCATTGGATATTCCTTTATCGAAATCAATGTCATGGTAGAAGAACGTTAGATTTCCTATCCATCCCCAATAGATTTGTTCGAGAATAGGACTAATCGCTACAGTTTTTATTTTTCGTATAGTAAGTGTAAGATCAATAGTATCTTCTGCATAGTTCGAGTCATCTGGATTTCCAGTGAATGACAAGCCCCATGTTCCGAATGCCATTCTAGATGTATTGAATTGCAAAATCCATAATCCTAATCCACTATCATACGTGAAGGTTTCATTAATGCCAAAACCAAAACTATCAACCCATCGTATGGTTGCATTATCAATAATGGAATTATACACAGTCTCGGTATAATTCAGATAGAACGTGATGATCTCATTATAAGTAACATCCATTCTAGACATTGTGGGACTAACAAGAGTAATAGTGGTTGTTGTGGCTTGCAAGTCAATCTTGAAGGTTGAACTTGCTGGTTCATAATTTGTAAAATAAGCAAATATTCTTGCTGAGTAAACCAATTCCGGTGTCAATCCAGCTGTGGCAGATGAAGGTAATGTGCAATACCATGTATAATCTGTCGAGTTCTGAGTTAGATAATATATGTCACTTAGGAAAGTCAGCGAAACATATTCTACTCCTGATTCGATTTTGATATGACCATTATATTCATCATATAAAGTGACCACTACATCAATGGGATCTCCTCTAGGATGCTGAATGAGTGCACCTGGACTATCAATGATAAGGTCACTGGGCAAAGTCAAAACGATCAAGTTCACAGTTACTGTTGCTAAATTGTACTTATCTTTCACAGCGCTAATATATACAATATTTGGTCCAGAATCTAATAATCCTGTATCAATAGAGGTATAATATGAACCAGGGAGAGTATAATTCCAAAAGAAACTCCCTGTAAATGTTCCATATGTCCAAATTACAGTTGCACCTGGTGTGAGACTTCCATTAAGCAGATTTCTATAATCTACTGTTATGTTAGCATCTTGTGTCCAATATAGAATAATTTGCGTTTGGCTAGTTTCCAAAGTTGTTGTTATTTTTGTGACAGTAAAGGATGGAGTGACAATCATAGAGCTGTATGGATAGACATTGATAGAGATATTCATTGTCTGAGTCCCGAATTCATCAAGGTCCATTGTACTAAATTCAATGGAATATATCCCAAAGCCGAGGTAGGTGATTGTCAATAGACTTGGTGTGATACTTGTTCCGTAATAGTGTACTTTTATGACACTCTCAAGATACTCAATTCCAATATCGTGGTCAAGATCCGTCACTGTTATCTCAATTGTTACATTTCCTGTGATTTGAACTGATGATGGTGTTGGTACACCTGCCTGCATATTTGCCCAGATTAGGTCTACTCCACCATTCAATCTAATTGGTGATCTATTCTTGTAATATGGTGAATTAGCTTGATTCCATTGTACTTCTAGCTCAAAAACGAAATTGCCAATGTCTTCTTCTCCAAAGACAAGCCAGTCAGTATCAATTATAATTGTATATACACCTGGACTATTTTCGACTATTGAATATTGACTTCCTTCAATAAGTGTTCTTGCAGGATTTATGCATCTGAATAATATAATAGCGCCTGAAACTGGATTGCCATTATCCTCATCTGTCAAAATGAAGGTAATATTCATTAGATCGTGTACAGGAGTGGTTTCAATCTGTTGTGGCTCAATCAAGATGATGCGTTGTGTTGTAGTAACCTTCATTGAGGTCCCATCATCTTGGTAGAATGGAGTATTAGCATCATTCCAGTCTACAAACACTGTTATATTGAAGTCTTTAACCAGTTTTGATGATAATGCAGTCGAGTTGATTGAAACAACGTAAGTTGAACCAACTTGTGTTAAAACATACTTGCCAACAATGAGCAGTGTTCCATTTGAATAAATCTGAATATTTGACGAAGTAATGGTTGAAATTTGCAATCCATTGATTGAGTCAACATACGCAAATATGAAAGTTAGATTATCTAGATATCTTGGCTGATTAGCTGGTTCCAAGATTTCTACTGATGCAGTTCTTCTTGTAGTGGTGACTGATACATACCTGTTGGCACTATCATGATAAGGTGCGCCACCCGGCCAGACTGCGCTGACATTGATACTATAAGTTCCAAGTGCTCCTAATGCAGCTGAGTCAATATAGATTGAATAAACACCTGTATCACCTTCTAAAACAAAGAAATCAACATTTGGAGTCAACATTCCAGAATTAAGTATGAAGTTGGCACCCGAGATGCCTTCAGTCACATCCGCATCCCAATAGTAGACTACAAAACTTGCATTTTCACCAAATGGAGCTGGTATTGCGGTTTCTTGAAGATCTAATGCAGAAGTTCTCGTTCTAATAGAAAATTGAACGTAGAGGTCATCCCATCTGTAGAAGGGGCTAACATAGGAATAACTCATCTTGAATAACAGTACATGATCACCTAAGGTTAGTGTTGCTTGTCCTTCAGTAGTAATGAGCAATAGGTATGTGCTGGTCGTTGGCTGCCATGTTATTGAATAAATCCAAGGTGTTCCAGTGTCATTCAGAATTTCGAAAGTGGTGAATGTGTCATCGATATCTGTTAGTGTCAGGATGTCCTGATACATTAAGGTGATTTCAAGCTGCGTTCCATAGCCAAGTTGACCGATTGGATTTGCAGATAGTAATGTAGTTCTATATCGTACATTAAGGATTCTAACAGCAGAAGCGTCACTTCTATAGTATGCTCCGGTGTATACTAGACTGACATTGAGATTATAGTATCCTGGTTCTGAAAAGTATCCTGTATCAAAATCTATCTCAAAATTGCCAAAGCCATCTGGTGTAAGATTATAATACGTTCCTGGAATTTGCGTACTGCCATAGAATATACTAAGAGTTGCATCAGCGATTCCAACTTCAGTTGCTCCACTTATATCAAGGTACGAAACACTAAAGATGACATCATCTCCATATGGAGTTGGAGCTGGTGCATCAAAACTCACTTGTGTCTGTCTCAAGGTAATTGTGATATAGATAACCTGTAAGGTCTTATTTGCGTAATATGGCGCACCTGCCCATGTCACATTGATGTAGAACGATTTTACTCCTATATCGCCAAATTGTGCTGTGTTGAATGATATTGTGAAAACTCTTGTTAGATCATTATAGGAAAGTGTTGGAGATTCAACAAGGCTAGTCGCAATTGATAATTCTCCCGTTAATTCAATTTTGACCTCTGGTAGTTCTGTCGAATCAATGAAAGAAAAGGTAAATGTAGTGTTTTCTCCATATGGAGTATTTCCTGGTCTATCTATTGAAACATATGTTCTTCTAGCAATGATAGTAACAGACGTAGATGTTGAATCATCCTTGTAGTAATTTGGACTATCTGGCCAGTCAATTAAGACAGTTATAGCTTTATTTTGTACTAAATCCGTAGATATGACATCAGAACTGATACTGATTTCATATGTGTAATCTACCCCAATCTGAGTCATTGAAAATTCAGATGGAGCTAATGGAATAGCACCGTTATAGACTGTAATTAGATCTTTTGTTGCTTGGATCTCTTGCCCTGTTTCAATATCAAGGAATGATACAACAAATGTCACATTTTCCAAATAATATGTCTGACTTGGTGGAGTGATGATCTCAACATTGGTAGTTCTCCGTGTGACAGTTAGATCTATATTGATACTAGCATCATCGTGGTATGGAGCACCTCCAATCCAATTAACTTGAACTGTAACTGTAGTAACTCCAAGACCGTTTAGTGCACTAGTTTGAACTATTATCTCGTAGACTCCACCTGATAGATAGGTATAGAAATAGTCTACTCCATTTACTAGAGGAGTAGCGCCCTTGACAATACTGATGTCCGCACTAGTAATTGGTGAGAGATCGTCTGCATCACTATAATAGACGGTGAACGTGACATTATCAAGATAGGCTGTGGGTACTGGAGCTTCCTGTCTCTCTAATGAGGAAGCACGACTCCGAATTTCGAACGTTACATATGCATCATCATATTGATAGTACGGGCTTGCCATCGCATAACTCATGCTAATATTAAGTTTAACAACTGAGCCGACTAGGAGTGTTGGTTGATTGTACGTTTCCACGGTTAAGAGATAGTACCCAAGAGACTCTTTCCATTCGATTGTATAGATCCAGCTTGATCCATCAAGAATATTGAAATCAACAAGATATGATTCATTCCCAATAACATCAAGTGTCATGATATCCTGATAGTAGAGGATAGCAGTGAATGATGATGAATATGGTACACTAGCGACTGGTTCTGATGTCAAGATTGTTGATCTATATCTAATTGTGAATGGACGCGTGTCTTTCGTAGACGTATAGTAGAATTCGAGTTCAGTAGCTGTGATATTTACTGTCAGACTGTAGGTTCCTGGCATAGCCTTGTATGTAGTATTAAGTACAACATTGTATACTCCGGAGCCAATTTCATAGATTGTATAATATAGTGATGAAATCGGAATCCCTCCATCGTATAATACAATGTTAGCATTTTCTATTCCTGTCACTGCTTCTACTACATCAGTCCATGTAACAGTAAAAGTCACGTTATCCAGATATTGGGTTGGAGCTGGTGTCTGATAATCCAATACAGTCTGGCGAGCGACTACTCTGACAGATATCGAGCGACCTATTTGATCCGCGTAAAATGGTGTTCCATCCCAGGTTGCATCAAGGGTAAAGGCATGGATTCCTAATGTTCCGAATTGAGAGGTATCGAAGGACACTGTGAATGTCTTTGTCGTGCTATTATAGAATATAGAATAATCACTCAAACTAAGAGAAATAGTCAATTTGATATCATTTGCAATTGGTACATTTAATTCACCAGTTACATCATCATATGTGAAAGTGAATGTCGCATTCACACCATATGCCGTCTGAATTGGAGGGCTAATTGAAACTAATGTATCACGTTGAAGGATTCTAACAGAAATGGTATCTGTCCTATTACTAAAGTATGGCTCTACTCCTTCTGACCAATTGATATAGACTCGCATGTAAATTAGACCTGTCTTTCCAAAAAGAGTAGTATTGAATCTTATTGAGTATTTACCAGGATTTGTAAATTGATTTATCTCCCAGATGGATACTTTGGTCAAATCCACAGTTTCTCCAACAAATTCTATACTAATGTAAACATGACCTGTTGAATTAGTAATTCCCGTCCCATTTACTGCAGCGTAAAATAGCGTGTACGTCATATTTTCAAGATATGGTGTTGGTTCAGCTGTAAGAATAAGAGTAAGCCTTGAGTCTTCTCCAAGAATATTGGCTGCTGCGAAGAGATAACTATCTTTGTACGTACTAACCGGTCCTGTCCAATTGAAATAGACTGTGAAGTTCTGGAGACCTAATCCTCCGAATTGCTGAGCTGGCACGATGATTGTATAATACCCCGGTCGATCCGTTACATTGAAGAGGTATGAAATTACATTCGTAGTTCCATCCCAGACTCTATAGCTGATATACTGCGATGCAATCCCCTCTCCACTATCGAGGTCTCCAAAGAAGACTGATATTGTAATGTTCTCAGTATAGGTCACAGGTTCTACAGCATTTACCAGTCTAAAGTCGGTGTTGTGTGTTCTTATCGTTACTGAGATATTGAAAACACCAACTTGGTAGTTTTCGCCCTTACTGAAAGTAAATGTAACAATATAATTGCCAAGTGAATCATCATCATTTGTGATGAATACTACGCGATATCTCTGCTCAGCTGAGATGTATGTAATGGTCACCGAATGAATCCATGTTGACGTTGCCAAGAATGGAGTGCTATTCGTGATTGGTATATCATGGTCAATATCCCAATATTCCACATAGAACACAGGATCATCGCCCACTGGGATATCTAAAGCACCAACAGTTGGAATTGCGTACGTATATGCTATTCTGATGACGACTTTAAATGAGATTGTCTGTGCCTCGTAGCCGACTTGGTCGGCTTTAAGCTGGTAGAGATGCTCACCTTTTGCTAGACCACTTACATTAACCTTAACCTGATACTGACCATCGCCTAAATCCTGCTGATTATAAATCGAAATTCCAATCGCGGTAATAATTGCACCATCAATACCTTGGTCTCTGTCAATATCCCAGAAAGTCAAGGTGACGACAAAGTTCGTTTGATAAGGTGTCACTGCAGCTCTGTCTGGAGATGATAATTCACTTCGAGCTGGAGTATATTGGAAGATGATTGTGACTTGCGATTCAGCATACCTTTCATCCGTTGGAATCACAGTTATTAAAATAGTATACGTTCCCTCCGGGAAGTATGATGCATCTATTGTAATGTTATAACGTCCGTTTGTCAGATTATGGAATTCCTTGATAGGGATAATCTGAGTTGCGTTCTCAATTGTGAATTCACCTTGAAGTAATCCGTCAATAGGATCACCAAATAGGCTGCCCTGTTCACTCACATTCACAGTAACTATAATCTGGAAGTCTGCTCCTGTAGGATACCGAAGATCTCCTGGTTCATTAGTGATATGTGTGGTTACAGGTCGAATTGTGATGATGAAAATATAGTTTGATGGATTATGATAGTTACTTTTCATCACTACAGATAGGGTCACAGAGACTTCTCCGACTGACCAGATGCTTGTATCTAAATCATACAATAGATCTGAAGGGCTTGGATCTCCAACTGATCCATAACTTGAGGTAAAGGTAAAATTAGAAACTGCAGATACACCGATGGTTACTTCAGTGTCTAGATCCGTGATTACAATTGTGAGGTGTGTAACATTACTATATGGGGTTTCTAGATTTCCCATGACTGTGATTGATGTGTAGTGATTCCTGATTTGGATTTCGAAATTATAGTTGGATGGATTATAGTAGTGTCCTTTCATAACTATGGAGAGTGTTACACTCTCAGGTCCTACTAACCAGCTGCTTGTATCAAGTTCAACAATGAGAGTTGTTGGATTTGTATCCTGTGTATCAAAGTAGCTTACTGGATTAAGAATATAGCCTGAAACATCTGAAGCTAAAAGAATATCGCCATTATCGCTATCACGAATGACAATAGTCAGAGTAGTATTCTTACCATATGCAGTAATTAAATCGCCAATTACAGTTGCTGAAGTGTAGTGATTTCTAATCTGGATGTCGAAAACGAAATTGTTAGGATTCTCGTAATTGCCAACCATAGTGACTGAAAATGTGATTGTGTCTGTTCCAACAGTCCAGCTAGACGTGTCAAGATCAATGTTGAGATCTGTTGGGTCCGTTTCATTGTATTCTAAATTGATTGCTGGGTCAAAGAGAAAACTCGATACATCTGAGGCACT
>JAEOUN010000017.1 GCA_016839245.1 Candidatus Thorarchaeota archaeon | reverse complement strand
TGCACTTGGACCTCTTTTCGCAATGGCTATCATGTTCAATTCTGGTTGGGAGTTTATACCCATTATGAGAGCCATCTATTTCTTAGGTGCAATCTTGTTTGCTTCAACTGTGGTCATCAGAATCCTATGGCTGGACTCCACACCAATTCCAAAAAGAGTGCGTGACCAATCAATCCTGAAGGATTTCATCTCAGAGAGTTATCGCGGACTTAAATTACTCATCAGGATTTTTCCGATATTTGTTGCTATTATGATGGTTGACGCATTAAGTGATAATATGTACAATTTCTCTAATCTCTTCTATGTCAATGAGACCCTTGAATTCAATCTTGGACAGATCTTTCTTATGATGCTCATAACCCTCGCCTTGTCTATTCCTCTTACTCTTCTTCTCGGTCGTAGATTTGACAAACATGGTGGCAAGAGAATCACAATTGCAGTATACTCTGTTATGCCTCTAGCTCTTACGCTGTTAATTATTGCTCAGTATGTGAAATACATCGCCCCTGAATCTTGGGTTGCAGTTCTAGATAATCTATATCCAGGACTGGGTGTAATCTTATCCTTGGCATTTATCGCCACTGCAATGAAGACAACCAATGATAATCTGTGGGGTACCGTCATGAATGCGTATATCCAGAAATCACTACCGCGTGAAGACCTGGGAAAAATGCTTGGTCTATCCACACTTCTAGTATTACTTGTTGGTACTATTGCACCAATTTTCTCTGGATATATCTACTCGCTCTTCGCAGGAGTTCCTCTTATTCTAGGAGCCATAATCCTGAACGTAGTAATTTTGATTGTTTTGGTTACACAGGACATTAATCCCAGAGTCAATATTGAAGAATTAGAAAGGGAACTGCGGAAATCTAATAGCACATCTGAGAATTAGTAGTCTTTCATGAAAGCGATTTTGAGTAACTTGCTCAAAATTAATGGAATGTGACTCCTGAAAAAGTCAACTTGAGGTCAATCCTTTCTTCTCTTGGCTTCCTCTTGTAGCTCTTTTAGTTTCATCAATGCATCTATAGGAGTAGTCCTATCGAGATCCATTTCTCTAATTTCTTCAATCATCGGATCCTCAATTACCAATGACTCCAAACTTGATTGTTCTGTTGCTTTAAAATCAGGAACTCCTTCGCCAACTGACACTCTATTATCTTTCTCAATTTTCTGTAGAATTTGATTAGCTCTCTTTACAACTGCTTCAGGTACACCTGCTAAAGCAGCAACATGAACACCATAGCTTTTGTCTGTTCCTCCATCAACAACCTTGTGTAGGAAAATGATTGTGTTACCCGATTCCTTTGCAAGAGTATGTACATTCTTGACACCATGAAATTGCGATGCCATGTCTGTCAGTTGGTGGAAGTGTGTAGCGAATAATGTCCGTGTTTTCATCTGGATGATTCTCTCTGCGACCGCCCAAGCGAGCGCCATTCCATCAAAGGTGGATGTACCTCTTCCAATTTCATCAAGGATTACCAAGCTCTTTTCTGTTGCATTATTTAGGATATTCGCAGTTTCTATCATTTCGATCATGAATGTACTCTGCCGCGCAGTGAGATCATCAAAAGCTCCAACGCGTGTAAAGATTCTATCAACAAGACCAATCTCTGCACTCTTTGCCGGTACAAATGATCCCATCTGAGCAAGAAGAACTATGATTGCACACTGACGCATCCATGTTGACTTACCTGCCATGTTTGGACCAGTGATAATGATTAATGTTGAGCCACCATCACCAATCTCTATGCTATTTGGAACAAACTCATTTGGCCCTAGCATGACTTCTAGCGAGGCATGTCTTCCGTCAATAATTTGGATTCCTGTATCTTCTGTGATCTTTGGTCTTGTATATCGTTTCGTGACAGATACTTCTGCTAACGATGCCAGAACATCTACTGTTGCAACTGCTACTGAGTTATTACGAAGAATTCCTGCTACTTCAGCCACCTGTTGTCGTAATTCTTCATAGATTTCATATTCCAACTTGTTGATTCGCTCTTCTCCTGCTAGAACCGCAGATTCCTTTTCTTTCAATTCAGGAGTGATGAATCTTTCAGCATTTGCAAGGGTTTGTTTGCGTTGATAGTCTTTTGGTACCATATTCAGATTACTATTCGTGACCTCGATATAGTAGCCAAAGACCTTGTTGAAACCAACCTTGAGTGACTTTATGCCTGTTCGTAGTCGTTCTGTTGCTTGGAGCGAAGCAATCCATTTCTTATCGGCTGAAATGGTGCTCTTTAATTCATCCAAGTCTTTCCTGAATCCGGTATGTATTATACCTCCATCTCTGACTGATAATGGCGGATCATCGATGATTGCCGCTTTGAGAATGTCATGAAGTTTTACTAGAGGATCAATAGATTTAGTAGAATCTCCAATGAGATTACATTTCAGTGGTTTCAGGCTTTCTTTGATTTTCGGTAATTTTCCAATAGAAATTCGTAATGCTAGAAGGTCTCGGCCACTTGATGTACCAAACACTATCCTACTGGTTATCCTCTCAAGGTCTCCCAGGTCTCGTAAACAACTCATAATGTTCTTTCTTACAATAGCATCTCTAGCAAGTTCTTCAACGGCATCAAGTCTCTTCTCGATCTCTTTAATGTCCTGTAATGGTTGGAGAATCCATTGTTTTAATTTTCTCTTTCCCATTGGCGTAACTGTTTTCGAAAGAACACTCAGTAATGTCCCTCTAGGACTTCCATCTCTTGCATTCTTAATCAGCTCAAGGTTTTTCTGAGTCTGACTGTCAATGACCATCTGTGACTCAATAGAATATGTTCTCAATCCCGATAGGGTAACTGTGCCTGTCTTATGGACTTCACTGAGATATGAAAGAATTGCTCCGGCTGCCCCAAGCGCTGCTCTCTTCTCTGTTATCCCAAAACCATCTAGAACTGAAACTCTGAATTGTTCTTTAAGTAGTGCTTCAGCATTTTGTGCTGAGAAATCCACACTATTTCTATGAGTGACATGAATTCCTTGCTCTTCAAGAGCCTCTCGCAATTTTGATTTTGAATTAACATCTGAGAGAAGAATCTCAGACGGTGATAATCTTCCAATCTCGTTCAATACTATTTCGCTATTTATGACACCTTCAATCTGAGTTGCGATGAACTCCCCAGTTGAGACATCAACAGCTGCAATCCCTACATACCCTGAGTCTTCAACAAGAGAAACAAGATAATTGTTCGTGGCATCTTCAAGCATTGAACTCTCAAGGACTGTACCTGGTGTGATTACCCTAACGACATCTCGCTTAACCAAGCCTTTTGCTTGAGATGGATCTTCTACCTGTTCTGCGATTGCTACTGTAAAACCTGACTGAAGCAACTTTGCAATATACCCATCGACTGCATGATATGGAACCCCGCAGAGTGGCCATCTATTCACACCTTCCCCTCTGGCAGTTAGGACAATATCTAGAGCTTTACTAGCGACTTTGGCATCTTCATTGAACATCTCATAAAAATCACCAAGTCTAAACATCAATATACAATTGGGGTATTGCCTCTTCAGTTGAAGATACTGCCTCTGCATCGGTGTTTGCTTGGTCACTATTTCTCCCTACTACATCCTGAATTCACGGACTCTCATATAATAGCATCGCCATCTCAATACTGAATCATAAATCAGAAATGCTTGTGCTCTTGATACACAAGATAGTTTATGATGTATGGAAAAAGTCGTTACTTGAGGGAATACAATTAGATGTTTAACTTCAAATATTCTCGTGGTGGCAAATTAATTCTGATTCTATCTATGATAATTCTCACGATTACAATGTGCCCAAACACTGTTCATGCAAATCCACTACTCATTAGTGAAATGTCCGATAGTGCATTGTTCAATAATGGCACATTTGTCTGTATGCCTCAGGCTGATGTTGAGATTAATATTACTAGAAAATCAAGCGATATATTAGTCAACCTCACTGGTCTCTATCAGATTTATACTAATCAGACTCAGAATACAACAATAGCCTTTGTGTATCCAGATTTATTATTGACAAGTTCTGACTCTGTTTCTGAAATGGTCCTTACCGTAAATGATACTCTGACTGAGTATTCCACCTTGTCAGCTGACGAATTCGATGCATTGGGATTCTCTGATGACATGAGTATATATACCGCATTAGTTGCGAATTATGCCTGCTTCAATATGTCTCTAATTGCAAATACTACATCCATATTGAAAGTAGTATCCAATTCTCGGATTCCTCTCACTGGTGCAAATTATTGGAACTATTATTACATCTTTGGAAGTGCCCGATCCTTCAGCGGAGATACATCTGAGAGAATTCATATTCATTTGATTGAAGAGGTTAGATTCTTAGACACACGTTTCTCCCCTGATGATTATCTATCAATAACAGAATCAGGGCTCATTACTGATGCAGTATGGGAGTTTAATGTAAGTGATATGAGTAGCGACTTGAATCAAGTTCACTTTTCAGGTCATATTCGTATAGCTAATAGTAATGACCTTATCTTATCCATTATCGCAATTGTCCTTGTTGTTTCCCTTGTCTTTGTGTTTGGTTATAGAAAATCGAGGAGTTCCTAGTTAGGATAAAAAGGCTTTATACATCACGATTTCGAAACCATTACTGAAGATTAATGGTCAACAAATCATATGATGTCGCGATAGTTGGTGCAGGACCAGCTGGTGCATCTGCTGCTGGAGTATTGGCAAAGAATGGATTCAATACTCTATTATTGGATAGACGATCAAGGATTGGCCTGCCAGTACAATGTGGCGAATTACTTCCAACATCTGCTGAGATTAGAGATATTTTTCCCCGATCGAAATATATGCCAAAATTAGTAGATGTGCCAATGAAGTATGTAACAAACAAGACTTCTCAAACTGCTTTAATTTCACCTAATGGTCATGCCGTCAAGTTTGATTTTATGACGAATATTA
>JAEOUN010000016.1 GCA_016839245.1 Candidatus Thorarchaeota archaeon | reverse complement strand
TAACGGACGCTGGTTATCATCAGGGAGAAGGATATTGGAGTGACCTAATGGTCATTGCAGTTCTTTGGGCATATTTTCCAGCTCAGCATCACTCTGATTCATGGGGGCTTGGTGTGAGGGGGTACGGGTTCTATCCTCTGAATCCCACCATTCTATTCATTACATTTCCTATTTGGTTCTTAACCATCATTTTTGCAGCTCAAGTGATCCGATATCATGCTGCTGATATTCCAAGAAGAAATGTCATGATAGTAGGGTATCTCTCACTCATTCCTCCAATACTCGTGGGTCTTTATGATTCAATTCATGTCATCCAATTGTCAATCCCCGCCTATGTTGGGCCAATCCCAATTCAGTTCCTTGTGGGGTATGCCTTTGTGAGATTCTCTGATAGATTAAAGACAGAAAGTGAATCCGATCAAGAGTGGGCTGAGGAGGAGAAGGAAGAGAGATTGTTGTGGAGATCCCAAAAGGATGTAGAGGATACTTCACAAGAACCTGCTCCTCCTTCTTTCAGAAGTAGAATAGAGGTGATTGTAGCCAATCTAAAAGACCACCCTGTAAGAAGTGTGATAATCATTGGCCTATTCATTGTGTATCTGCCAATTGTGTATCAGATTCATCTGAACATGGTAGCAGCAAAGGTGAGTGTATCTGCAGGTATATATCGCTGGAGATACACAGGATGCTCATTCTTTCCCATTCCGGTTGATTATGCATGGTTTGGAGTTGTTACCGAGTCAGCGTATATGCGATTAGCTCCCTTTGATGCATTCATCTATACTTGCTTTTATCCAAGTATCATACCACGAATTATGTGGTCTGTCTTGTGGCTGACTCTCGGAATACTCTGCATCATTAATCCACTGCTAAAATCTAGGAATAATAAGTAGGAACCTTGTCTATGAATCATGATACACTTAGCATAGTAATCATGACTACTGCAACTGATTAGATTTAGATTCATCTTCTGACCAGGGCTTCTTGACATCTTTGACTATTCTCGATACGAAAGGTAATGCAAGAAGACCAGTGGTTGGTGTCGGAATACAAAGAGTGTCTTCCATCACGCAGGGAATTACCATTGCTAATAACCCCTGCACTAAAATCAGCATCCCTATGACTTCAAAGTATCGTGACCGTGTTAGGTTTTCGTTCATGGAACTTCGCCATACGAATGATGCGACAAGTAATCCTGGTAGGTAAAAGGGAAAATTGAATGCGGTATTTAAGGCAGACACTATGAGAGGGGAACTTGAGAAGGGATTGCTACCTCCGATATAGGACCATAGTCCTGCATATAATATGGAGTGATCTAGTCTTGATAGGCGAAGCATAATCTTGAATGGTACAACTAATGCCCATGATGCAAGAAATGCCGTTATTCTTAGAGGTGACCACATCGTCATTACTATTCCCTAACGTTCTTTCTAATGTCATAAGACTTTCCTTCTAGATACTGAGAATCATAATTGCATTAGAGAATATTCTCTCTTGAGGAGATACCAATAGTTATCAAAATCACCACGATGAATGAGAGAGGCCACATCATCTTTCTAAGTCCCAATCCAATCAACCGATTTAGTCATGGTCCAATCCCGCCCTAACTCTGTGATTATCTCCTTATTTGTCACCCACGACACAATCTCGACTGTACTGAGATACCTCTCAAGATCTTCTCTCATCAATGGACCGACTATATCATTTGTTCAGGCATCAGTACTGAATAACAAATGATGAAAGATATCGATTAGTGATTAATTGAATCATCTGATAAGTAGAGTAGTATCCGATGTAAATGTATAATACACCAAGGATACTTCCAATAAGTATCAAGTAGTGGGATTATATGGCATGCAATTACTACAAGACCCAATTTACGCAGGAGTAATCATCGGGCAAATTCTATCTTTTGTTTTTGCAATACTTTTCGGTATATATTATCACAGGGACAAGATCTCTATCACGCCAACAGTCTATTCTTGCGGTGCTTTTCTAACCTTCGAAATTGGTTCTTTAGTGTTTACTGGTGGAACTCTAATAGGTCTGCATTCTTTGATAGGATTGTTTGGAGGATATCTTCTACTAGGATTTTCATGTATACAAGCAATCTATGACATAACAAAAGGAAACAAATAATCAAGGCTTAATCCATCGATTCTCATGAATAAGAAAACAAGGACAATATGCAATATATTGTGTTATAGGAACAGACACACTTGTAACAGTTTATTGACTTCTTCCTCTAGACTTGCTATGCTGAATTTGGAATATTGGTGATTCTGTTTACTATATGGAGTTAATTTGAACTGATAAATTAATCAAGAATCTGTAGAAAAGGTCAGCAGCAATGATGTGGAAAAACTTGAAAGAGTCATTGAATTACCAATCAAACGTTTGGATTCTGAAATACCAAAAACACAAAAGAATCTAGTCAAATTTGTTCTCTATTTGAAACTCAAATTAAGTTGCGTAGGTTTATTACTGTCTGATGTATATGATAGAGTGGCTCACACAGCCAAACCGCCCTAGATGTCATGCCATTTTGATGTTTTATCGTAATCCTTTTATGGCTACAAAAAACCCCGTCCTCTGCTCAAACAGCACTGCTTCCCACTTCATGCATGGCTATACGTTACATCTTCACGACTCGTTGTCATGCAGAGGTCACTGACAGTGGCACAGCTAGGACATCCTAGACATCTAGGGCTCGTGGCGCAGACAGGTAGCGCTGCAGGCTTTTAACCTGAAGAGCAAGAGATTTTCCTCTTGTCTCAGGGACAGGTCGCGGGTTCAAATCCCGCCGAGCCCGCCACTACCTTTGGTATGATGTGGGTCAAACGCAGAACTGGGAGAGAAAAAGAACAAACGGGGCGGCTATTGCAGCAGATGTGTGAGCTCGGATTTCTGGGTTCCATGCGTTGGGAAGCGTATATGCAAGCAGTAGTTCCCCCGTCCTTTACCTTCACGGTGTGATCATACATGGCATCGGGTATTCAGAAACACGACAAGTATTGGCCTATTATAGAGGCATTCTTTGATCATTATGGATTAGTTGGCCAACATCTTGACTCGTTTAATCGGTTCATCCGAGAGGAACTCCAGCAGGTTGTTGATAGTGTTGGAAAGTTGACTCCGAAAATAGAGGGTTATGTTGTCGAATTGGGTGATATTGAGATTGGAAAGCCTACAATTCGTGAAGCGGACGGTAGTGAGCATGACCTAACTCCAAACGAGGCAAGAATAAGGAATCTTACCTACGCTAGCAAGCTCTTTCTCAATATGACCCCAGTGCGTAAAGAAGGTTCGGTATCCACACGACTTGAAACGTTGAAAGTCTATATTGGTAATATGCCAATCATGCTTAGGAGCGAGAAGTGTCACCTCCATGGAAAGTCTGATGACGACCTAATCAAAATGGGAGAGGATCCTAAAGATCCTGGTGGATACTTCATCATCAATGGATCCGAGCGCGTATTAGTGACCCAAGAAGATTTGGCGCCAAATCGTATTCTAATTGAGGAAGCTAGTAAAAGCTCAAGCTATACGCATATTGCTAAGGTCTTCTCAACATCCCGTGGATTCAGAGCTCCTGTGACCATTGAGCGAAAACGAACTGGAGAACTTAGAGTCTCGTTCCCATCCGTACCAGGTAAAATTCCCTTGGCAATTCTAATGAAATCACTTGGCCTCGAGTCAGACCGTGAAATTGTAGATGTCATCTCAGATGATGATGAATTACGTAATGAACTCATAGTGACTATTGAACAATCTGCACCAATCAATGCGCTTCGTGATGAGGAAGAGGGATCAACAAGAGTTAATGCGCTTGACTTCATTGGAAAACGTGTTGCAGTTGGTCAGACAAAAGAGTACAGACTAGCACGTGCAGAGAAAGTTTTGGATCGATATCTTCTTCCACACATTGGAACAGAAGAAGATTCACGTCTTCAGAAGGCATACTATCTTGGCCAAATGGTAGAACGACTTCTCGAACTTGTTCTAGGAAAGCGAAGTCCGGACGACAAAGATCACTATGCAAATAAGAGACTTAAACTGTCTGGAGACCTTTTGATGTCACTTTTCAGAGTTGCACTCTACTCACTCACACGTGACATCAAGTATCAGCTTGAGCGAACCGCTGTCCGTGGAAGAAAGCCCAATATCCGTACGGCTGTACGTGCTGATGTCATTACTCAACGGCTCAAGCACGCATTAGCAACTGGTAACTGGGTCGGTGGCAAGGCTGGTGTTTCACAGTTATTGGATCGTACAAACTATATCTCATCCCTATCTCACCTCAGGCGTGTTGTATCTCCCTTATCACGCTCACAACCGCACTTTGAGGCGCGTGACTTACACTCAACTCATTGGGGTAAAATCTGTCCAAATGAAACCCCAGAAGGACCAAACTGTGGTCTTGTAAAGAATATAGCAATGATGGCTTACATCTCTGTGGGTACTGATGAGGACTCTATTGAGCGAGCACTCATCAAGGCTGAGGTTGAACCTATTGAGAAATTACTTGGAAAACGAGGAAGGAAAGGTGCTGATGTCTTTCTGAACGGACGCCTTGTTGGAGTCCACTCTGCACCTCAAGTATTAGTGAAGACCATTCGTCAAAAGCGTCGCGCAGGTGAGATTGATGGTCAGACAAATATTGCGTATTATGAAGATACACACGAAGTCCAAGTAAACTGTGATGCTGGTCGAGTGAGAAGACCTGTGATTGTAACTGAGAAGGATAAGAGTCGACTCACTGATGAGCATCTTCGAATGATTGTTGATGGAGAATGGACTTTCCAAGATCTGTTACGAAATGGCATTGTTGAATTTCTAGATGCAGAAGAAGAGGAAAATGCACTCATTGCAATGTATCCTGAGGACTTGAAGGAGAAGACAACTCACCTTGAGATTGTGCCTTCAACAATTCTTGGTATCTCTGCTGCATTGATACCTTTCCCTGAACGGAATCAGTCTCCACGTAATGTCTACATGGCTGGAATGGCAAAACAATCTGTAGGAGTTCCAGCATCTAACTTTAGATTTCGTGCAGATACACGTTCTCATTTCTTCCATTACCCACAAGTTCCACTGGTAAAGACTCGCCCAATGGATTCAATCGGTTATGAGGAACGTCCTGCCGGACAGAACTTCATTGTAGCAATTCTTTCATTTGAAGGCTATAACATTGAAGATGCACTCATCATGAACAAGGCCTCCATTGAGAGAGGTCTTGGAAGAAGCACATTTGCTAGAGTCTATGAGAGTGAAGAACGAAAATATCCTGGAGGACAAGAGGACCGCTTTGAGATTCCTGATCGTAGTGTTAGAGGTTATAGAGCATCGGAATCCTATAGAAACCTCGGAGAAGATGGTATCATCGAAACTGAGGTTGAGGTTCAGGGTGGCGATGTGCTCATTGGTAGAACATCACCTCCAAGATTTCTCGAAGAATATTCAGAATTTGAGATAGCATCACCAAACCGTCGTGAGACCTCTGTTGCAGTACGTCATGGTGAAGCAGGAGTGGTTGATAGTGTTATTCTCACTGAAACCATCGATGGCAATAGACTTGTAAAAGTAAAAGTCCGCGATCTCCGAATTCCTGAGTTAGGTGATAAGTATGCATCACGTCATGGACAGAAAGGAGTGATTGGGTACATTGTACCTCAACAAGACTTACCTTTTACTGAAGATGGTGTTGTTCCAGATCTACTCATCAATCCTCATGCTATTCCAAGTAGAATGACTATTGGTCAGATACTTGAGATGATTGCTGGTAAAGCAGCTTGTATGGCTGGAAAGCAGCAGGATGCAACTCCCTTCTGTGGTGTGACTGAACAAGAACTGTTTGATATTCTCAAGAAACACGGTCTCAAACATAATGGCCGCGAAACAATGTATTCTGGAATTACTGGTGAACGGCTAAAGGTAGATGTCTTCATTGGTGCAATCTTCTATCAAAAACTCCATCATATGGTTGCAGATAAGATACACGCTAGAGCTCGAGGTCCTGTTCAGATCCTTACACGCCAACCAACCGAAGGTCGTGCAAGAGAGGGAGGCCTTCGTTTTGGAGAGATGGAGCGTGATGTCCTAATTGGACATGGTGCTGCTATTCTTCTAAAAGGCAGGCTTCTAGATGAATCAGACAAGAGTAACATGCTTGTGTGTGAAGAATGTGGGCTAATTGGAGTATATGACCGTAACAAAGACCAATACTATTGTCCAATCTGTGGTACAAATGCAAAGATTAGCAGTGTAGTAGTATCTTATGCTTTCAAATTATTGATACAAGAAATGATGTCTCTCGGCCTGGCTACAAGGCTAAGACTCAAGGAGATGATCTAAATGATCTCGGGTCTAACTACAAAGAAAATCGATTCAATCGAATTTGGACTACTATCTCCTGAAGATATCCGAAAGATGTCTGTTGCACAGATAGTAGTTGCTGATACCTATGACGAAGATGGTTACCCAATCGATTCTGGAATTATGGATCCCAAACTGGGTGTTATTGATCCCGGTCAGAGATGTAAGACATGTGGTAACCGTGTTGGAAATTGCCCGGGGCATTTTGGTCACATAGAATTAGCTCGTCCAATCATGCATGAGG
>JAEOUN010000093.1 GCA_016839245.1 Candidatus Thorarchaeota archaeon | reverse complement strand
TCCGGCACCACCGCGACCAGTCTGATGAGCAAGTTCACAGCATCCATTTGCACTTCTAACGAGATTCTCTCCCGCGGGTCCAATTACATAAACAGCAGAAGCTTTTGGAGTAGTTTCATGCAATAATTTTGTGGTTTCCTGAGTACCTTTTCCCCATAAATGACTGGCATCGCGAAATTGAACTGTATTATTTTCGATAACCAGTACAGTAGGGTCCTTCGATTTTCCCTTTATTGCGATTGCATCAAAACCTGCGTTCTTGATTTCTCTTCCAAGTGATCCGCCACAATGGGAATCCAAAAAAAGACCAGTCAATGGAGATTTCGTAACAAGTGTCCATCTGCCAACATTTGGAGCCGATAGACCTTGCATTGGTCCAGTTAATAGAAATATGATATTAAATTGACTAAGAGGATCAATTTTTGTGTCCAAAAATCGATAAAGAAGAAATGCACCAAGACCTTTTCCTCCAATGAATAGCTCATGAATCTTAAAAGGAATTTCTTCAATCTCCATTGTCTGTTCAGTGAGATTAATCCATAGTATCTTTCCATTCCATCCAAATGTACTATTCATCAGGGTCCACCAAGGGATTTCATGCGGTATCATTCAATTTGAACTTTGGATATCTTGTCAACCTCTACGTCGTGAAGATTGTTCAGTATTGCCAATAGTACATCATTAATGATACTACTGACAAATTTGTTCATTGGCAATTTCTTGCCTTTTAGATAGACTTCTATATTATCTGTCATGCTTATTCCTCAAAGTACTCTGAAGGAGTAGAATGGGTTGTTCATATTAATATGCTTTTACAAGTAGTTACGCCTTGTCCGATACTCATATAAATGACGTTCATCCGACTTCTGACATTCATCTGACTGATGGTGACCATCACAAAGTGAGGAAAATAGACATGAGTAGCATTCGACTCGTATTATCAGTATTTCGCGGCAAGAATGAGGAAGGTGAGCCAATTGAGAAGTTGGGAGAACTTTCTGGTCTTGGTAGCATTATTGGTATCATTGCAGCTGTTCTTGGACTAATAATTGGTGTTCCACTCATACCAATGACAGCAATTCCTTGGGAAGTCACAAATACGTCACATTTTGTATGGGTCTTTGGAAGTGACTACTATCAATACACCTCGATTGCAGCCTTTATGGCTCTTCTTGGATTGGGATTGTTACTTCAAGCCTTAGGCTCAAATAAAATGCGTGCCGACCTTGGTTCAATGATTGGAAATTCATTCATAGTAGCATTCATCATGGCATTCATGGTTGCAGGCTATGCAATTATCGGATTCGATGGAATAAGATACTTTGCTGATATTAGTGGATATTTGCGTTTATTGTACATTTTTGGATTGGGATTTGTATTATCATGGCAAGCCTCTGTTGTATTGTATATTGACTCAAGTAATACATGGAGAGGAATCCTAACAGGATTATTGAATGGTCTCTTCATCCCATTACTAGCGCTGGGTCAAGCATTAGGAGCAGTGTTTACATACATTGCCTACATTGTCTTACTACTTGGGCAATTAATGAGTCTGATTTACTGGTGGTCGCCACACTCAATTATTCGAGAATTTGCAAGAAGTCCCGATAGAGCGAAATTTGCTTTTGGACTGACTGGTGTGCTCACATTCTTAATCGGTTCAGCCGCAATTTTCCTTGGACCACTTGCAGTACATCCAACGAATGATGGACAGAATCTTCTAATTTGGCAACCTTGGAGTTCAGTTTTCCAAGGTACAGAGGGAAACTTGGCAACAACTTATTTGACTAATCCTGCTTTGGTCTATGCACTTTTGACGATGATGTTCCTTTGGATTATGCTGGCTCCTCGTCTAGGAGCAAAGGAACTCAAAGCTGCTGCAATTGGAGAGGATATCGTTAAGGGTGGAAGCAAATACTTCGCAGTATTCATCCTCATCATAGGTCTCTTGGCTGCTGGTCAAGCAGGCACATATCTTGAAGGTGTTGCATCTTGGGGATATTTGATCGTGATTGGCGTTGCAGGAACACTGGTTACTATGGGTGCAATGTACACAGCAAAAACTGACATAGTAACAGGAATGCCATTAATAATTGGTGGCGTGTTTATTATGGTCCACCCATACGTTATTGCATATCTAGTAATTATTCCTTGGATTGCAATTATTATAACACAAATTTTCCTAATGATAGAAAGCAGAGTCCGTGGTCTTACTGGATTCTCTCAGGGGGCCTTGACAGTCATTGTCAGTATTTTGAGCTCTGCGTTAATTGTGGTGTTCATGCTTGGAGGCTTTGGCAGTGGACCACTTGCACTTTGGCCAACTAATAGATGGTACAATATTACCCTTCTGCCAAATATTCCAATTGATATACAAGACTCTGTAATCATCATACTACCCTTATTGATACTCATAATTCGAAATGCGGCATTGTCTGGCTATTCACATGGAAGAGGATACACAACTGGAGGAGTCTTAATGGGTGCTACAGTACTCTTTTCCTTCATGATTCCAGTCATTGCAGGGAATTTCACAGTGACTCACGAAGCAAATACTGGAGCAGCATTGTTACTAGCACTTTATTCCATCAGTCTTGTCCTTCTTCTTAGTCTAAATTTGAATTTAGCTAATGATGTTGCAGCGAAAGGGCATGATTTTGAAGGAACTTTCATTAAAGTTGTGGCACTAGGACAAGTGATATTTGGAGCAGTAGTAGCTCTCATCGTGCTTTACTTCTTTAGCGGACTGCCGAATCCAGATGAAATTGCTTTTGTCGTATCGTTTCTCGTCGCTTTCGTTGTAAGCTCTGAGATCCTATCCGTTGCTAGTTGGTTTTTGGCAGGTTGGAGACTTGGCATGCTACGACAAGGTTTCAGATTTAGCAGAATCTCACCTGCTATTGACGAAGCAATTAAATCCTAGTCTAATTAGTCACAATCAATAAGGAGATGAATAGCATTGGCCTCCCAAATAAAAGGAGTAGAAATCCAAGCTAAGGAGGCCAATGCTGCCTTTCTTTTAGTCCATGGCTTTTGCGCAGCACCGGATGAAATGGCAACCTTAGGGCAGTATCTTGCAGACCGTAATATTTCTTCATTTGCAGTTCAGATCATCAAAGATAATTCTTCACCAGAAGAGATGCAAAAGACAAACTGGAAAGATTGGTACAATTCCGTGAATAAGGGATTTGAATATGTGAAAACTTGGGGTACTGATTTTATTTTCGTTGCAGGAATATCAATGGGTGGAGCACTATCAATCCTACTCGCAGCAGATCATAACGAAATTGATGGTCTTGTCCTCATCGCCCCAGCTTTAAAAATCTCGGGAATTATGCCCAAATTCGTTCCGATTCTTAAGCACATCAAGAAGTATAGAGTAATTGATGTAGAAAAAGCACAACAGGTATATGATGTAAAACGAACGAAGTACTCAAAAGAACCTGTTTCAGCATATCACGAGCTTTTCAAATTGCAAGAGGTAGCTAGACACAACATGAAAAATGTCACAGTTCCAACTCTCATAATTCAAGGAACAGCTGACAAAACAATAGATCCAATAAATGGACAATTGGCACTAGATGGAATTAGTTCGAAAGATAAACAGTTATACATGATAGAAGGGGGAGAACATGTGATTACCTGTCATTCAAGCAGACATGAAGCCTATCCCCTTATCGAGCAGTTCATTATGAAAATTACAGAGAATGTTTAGAAAATTTGCTTTAATGTTGCTATTGCAATATTCGGAAAGTCTGTTATTATTCCATCAATCCCAAGTTTAGCAAAATCAAGCATGATCTTTGGATCATTCACTGTCCAGGGGTATAGGTGTATTTTTTGTTCATGTGCCTGTGTGACCAGTTCAGGAGTCACCATAGTATAAATTGGATTCAATGCGATGGCATGCAAGTTTTTAACATACTCGACAATGTCACTGATTTCTGTATTTATCAAAACAGCAGTTTTCATATCTTCATCAATTTCATGTATTTTTTGTAAAGATCCATGTAAAAAAGATGATACGATTATATGATCCTTCATTCGCTTTTCTTTCACAAGGTCAATGACTTGCTTTTCAATATCAAGTACTTTCAATTCTATGTTAACTGATATTTTATCATATGCAAGATCAAGAACTTCACTAAGCAAGGGGATGTGTTCATTTTGTCCAGCATCCAATTGTTGAAGTTCTTTTAGCGACAAATCAGAAACAAATCCAGTCCCATTTGTTGTTCGATCAACTTCGTAATCATGAATACATACGAGATATCCATCACATGTCTGATGAACATCTAATTCTATCATATCAACTCCAACTTCTATGGCGGTATTATAGGAAAGAAGCGTGTTTTCTGGAGCAAGCCCGTGTGCTCCACGATGCCCAATTATGATACATCCTCGCATTTATCCATACCTTCTCGTTTGGAATTAATCATCAGCACGAGCAAGCCCTGTACCGCCGCATCTTGGACAAACCTCATCTTTGATACTCCCAGTTCCATGACAATAATAACACTCATCTTTAGGAGTATCGATTGAACTATCAACTCCCTTCGCGTAAGCAAAACCGACTGCTATTTCAATGACTGAAAGAAACATTATGAATAGAGTGATTATATAGAGATAAGAAAAACTTAGTAGCATTATCAATGAAATAATGAATTGAAAAAAGCCAATAATAATTAAGATTAGTCCTAATTGATTTCGTCGCATAAATTGCCCGTCCATGTATATTGTTTGATATGTGAAAGGTGTGCCATTCAACGAAGAATTAAATTCTTCTAATGTGTCTAAATAAGTTGTGTCCATTGAAAAAAGATTGGGTGTTTTCACCCTAAGAGATAAATCAGAATGATTCAGTGTAATTTTAGATAAGGGAGATAAGATTAGGATGTCAAGAACTGACCTCTTTGCTAAGTATACACAAATATATGCTAAGGCACAGGCGCGAGAGATTGTGCCTGAAGGACCATTTGTTAGACAATTAAATGATTTGCCCAGAAAGAATTATGATGTTGGAATATTTATCAAACCTAATCGTTCTTCCCGATGTGCACAAATACATCTTGGCAAACCAATTCCAACTGCAGTGTGTATGGAAGAAGGATTCCTAGAATCAGAGGACACCACCTACTTGAGTAGATCCATCTTATCAAATTTCAAAACATTGGAGTTTCTCAAGTGCGTAATCTCAGCAGGAGAATTACTAGAGAGCAAGGAAGAACGAATTGAGTTTCTAAAGGCAGCTCAGAGGATAATTGAAGTATTAGTCAGAAAAGCAAAGAACGTAATGCACCAGGGTGAGTTTGAACCATTTCGTTTTGATAAATGTGTTTTGACTCTACAAGAATTCCTCGTAAAGAGGCTGAAGATGGATGATGTTTCAGTTGAAGCAGCAGCAATACCTTTCTATGTGGCCAATCCAGAATATGTGCTTTTAGCAAATGGGGACATTATTGTATTAGATGATGAACCGCGTATTCCTCAAGGAGAGTTTCACCTTGTTGGAGGAATTGGATATACATTCGATAAGGCTGAAGGAGCTGTAAGCGAGGGAAGGTTGTTTAGGTCCACTACGGATCTAACCTCATATGGAATTGATGAAGCATACATTGATGGCATGATTTCCAGAATAACAGATGATTTTCAGAATAACATTCATTCACTTATCTTTACAGATGTTTGGAAAAAAGGAAAGATAAAACCCGTTGGAATTAATTTTGGAGGAGACCTTCTCGTAAAAGCCGAGCAGAGTAGTGAGATATGGGCGGGTGCATTTGAAGTATATGTAAAATCGCCCAAAACCTAATTCACTGCATTCGTGGCTGAATTCAGAATAATAATGCATCAAACGAATCGATTGCTATGAACACAGCTCTAAATGCATAGATTCTGAAAGTATAGTTTGATTTAGCAGATGTAGTCTTGGAAAGAGAATCACGAAGTTCAGAGATAGCCATCGGACCAAAAGATGTCAATAAAGACGGAAGTGAATCTAGTGTCAAATGTTCCACACCATTTCCAGATGCTAATGCAATATCGTTTGCAATAATATCAAAGGATTCATAGACAGGAGTAATGTTGCCAACAGAATTTGTGATGTTTCCCACTTCTCCTAGTCGCATTGTCCAATTCATATTTCTTATTCCAACGGTTTCTGAATATGATTCCACTAAATATGCTTCAACATCACCACGCATCTCAAGTGAAAATCCTGAGCGTGAACACGATACCTGAATATTGTCCCATAGATTAAGTGAATTAGGTGTAATGCCTGTGATTCGCATAGCTACATTATCATTATCTTGTTGGTCATCCAAGACAAATGGTTCTATTAATACTCCAAAACTTAGTCCTAAATTAGATGCCTCATGAGAAAGATTAGAAGCTTCTTGATTTATGACTGCAATATCAGTGGCACATATTGATCTTCTCATAAGAGCTGTAAATCCAATTAAATCAAGACTACGTATGTGTAACATTAATTTTTGCCATTCCTGTTTTGAAAGAGTCATATCAAACAATACATTCGTGGGTTTATTCGAAATCCCCATCAGGATTTCTGAGAGACGTGGTAATGCATTTCTATGCGATGAATAGACTTCTTGAATTACCTCAGTAGTTCCAATAGTTGTAGGAATCTCACCTACAAAGAATGATCTGTTAGACGAGAGTGTGATTGTGTATTCAACTGGTGTTTCATTCAAAGCATCTATCCAACTACTGAGTCGAAACCAAGACTCGTTATTATCCTCCATAACACGAAGATCTATTCCAAAATGATTAGTAACTATTTCAGCAATTATTGGTGCGGTGGGAGTTACATTGGAATACGGATAATCAAATTCAGCCAAGGGAATGCTAAGGTCAATCTGAGGTATATTTGATGTAGTCACTGAGGCAATAGGAATCTGTCCCATTATGACTATCGAGATGGGAAATGTTAGACTAAGCATATTTAGGATTAGCACATAGGCTACGCCTTTTTTTCCTGCCTGGCGAAGACTTCCCTGAGGTCTAAACCGACCAATCAGAAAGATAAGAACAACTGCAGCAAGATTAAGGATTACACAGATTACAAAACCTCTCACTAATAGACTAAATAGACCAAAGAAAACACTTGCAATTATTAGAAAAACAAAGTTCCATGCGGAGGTTCTGCTACGATAAAACGCCCGAATCATATAAGGAAGAAATACTGTTAACGGGAGTATATACAAAGCGATGGGCATTGAATCAAGTAGACCTATGCCATTAAGACTCATCCGAGTAGTAACAGACAGTAATGCATACAAAATCAATATCATGTTAGTAGAAAGAATTATGGTAATATAGAGATGGATGCACTTGTCAATGAGTTCGTTAGAATTGATTCGTTTTCGAAGCAATCTTCTTTCTTGCATAAATCGATTCATCAGCAGTCATACAACCTCAAAATTAGTCACTGATAAGCTTCTCGCATTCATTCTTCAATAACCGTAAGGATGAAGTGTGGTAATTCTCACATTCAATTGGTTACAAAAAATGTATGATGTCGCAGTCATCGGAGCTGGTCCAGCAGGAGCTACTGCAGCTCGATATTTGGCAAAATCTGGAATGAAAGTGTGTCTTATCGACAAGGACCAATTCCCAAGAGATAAGCCATGTGGAGGAGGTTTTTCCCAAGGGCTTATTGATGATTTTCCATATCTAAGAAAGCGGACTGACGAGTTCTTGAAAGGAATTGCTCGGATTGGTATATTACATTCTCCAAATCGTCAAATAGCTCTTCAAGGAAAAGTCGATATGGCAGTTACACTTAGAACAGATTTTGATAATGTCCTATTAGAAAGCGCTGTTGAAGAAGGATTAGAACCATTACTTGAAAACAGAGTTACAAGTGTAAGGAGCAATCAGGACAGTTACATGGTTCAACTCAAAGGGGGACAATCTATCAAAGCTTCATTGGTAATTGGAGCAGATGGCGCTTCAAGTATGACAGCTAGAGAAACAGGACTCAACACAAGATGGCCAAGTTCCAAAATTACTGCATGTCGTGTTGCAGAAATTCCTGCAAGGTATGAAGACATAATTGAAAGATACACTGAAGATTTACACTATCACTTCTTTGCAAACCTTAGCGGACTACCAGGATACGGATGGATTTTTCCAAAACAGGATACAATCAATATTGGACTTGGTATCGTAGGTACACATGCAAAGGGATTGCCGGGAATTTTTGACTCATTTGTAGCGTACTTGAAGAAGAATAATCTTCTGAAAGCAAACTCGGACCTCTCAGGAACCAAAGGCGCTTTAGTTCCAACAGGAGGACCATTAGATCGAACATACATTGACAGATTACTTTTAGTAGGCGATTCAGCAGGTATGGTCAGTCCACTCACCGGAGGTGGAATAGCCTATGCTATGAAAGCAGCTCGTTTTGCAGCAGTTGTTATTGCTAAAGCATTTGAAGAGGGTACATTTAGTTCATCAGACTTGCGCAACTATGAGATCCTTTGGAAACATGATTTTGGTGATGAGTTCAAAGGACAATTGATTGCACAGAGATTGTTCACTAGTCCTTTTACAGATCTTCTATTTGACATCGGCAAACGTGATGTCGATCTACAAGAGATGGTTTCTGAAGGATTGGCAGAATCATCGGAGGCAGGAATCGACATAAAGCGATTAGTCACTAGAACTATGATGGTTTGTTTAAAAGCGGCTCTAAGATTATAGCAATTTCTCATAAGTTCACATTCATCATAAGGAATAAATGGTGGTGAATATAATAAATCATATTCCGTTTCTCAAGTTTGAGAGAGAGGAGATAAGAAGTTGGAAAGACCGTGGTATAAGAACTACGTTAAAGGAACCCCGCACGAGATTATGATTCCTGAAGGTCCATTATGGAAAAGTCTTGATGAAGCTGTCAAGAATTATCCAGACAATATTGCGCTTTATTTTGAAGGCGTCACAATCACGTATCGCGAACTAGGTGAGCTCGTTGATCGAGCGGCTAATGGTTTTGCCAAATTAGGGGTTAAGAAAGGGGATACTGTAGCACTCATGCTAATCAATTGTCCTCAATTTGTAATATCATACTTTGGCGCATTAAAATGCGGAGCAACTATAACACCAGTAAATCCGCTTGCCGTACCAAAGGAATTGAGAATATACCTCCAAGACACAAAAGCAAAAGTCATCGTTGTGTTGAATTTCTTCTATTCTATTGTACAATCTGTCCGTGAGGAGTCAAGCTTAGAAAAGGTGATTGTAGCTGCTGGGTGGGATATGATGTCAAAGATCAAGCAAATCTTGGCACCAAAAACAGTCTATAAGAAAGAGATGAAGCATGTTCCGCCACTGCAGGAAGGAGACATTCTCTGGAACGATTTCATAGCAGACACAGTTCCAGAACCTCCAAAAGTTAACATTGACCCATCAAAGGACATTGCAGTGTATCAATTCACTGGCGGTACAACAGGTATTCCAAAAGCAGCAATGCTTACTCACAACAATCTAAAGGCAAACTGTGAACAGTGTGGAGCTTGGATGGAAGCAATTGCAGAGAAAGGCAATGAATCATTTGTAGCTGCATTACCCTTGCAGCACATTTTTGGACAAACCGTTTCAATGAATCTAGCAATCTCGTGGTCGAGTAAGATAATCCTCGTACCTAATGCAAGAGATATCCCACACCTGCTTAAACTAATTGACAAACTAAGACCTACCTTTTTCGCAATTGTATCAACGCTTGCAATATCCATATACAGTCATCCTGATGCACCTAAATACGACCTAACATCGCTTAAACTATCCATTGCAGGAGCAATGGCTCTTCCGCCAGAAGTCACACGACGATTCGAGGAAGTAACCAATTCAATTATTATCGAAGGTTACGGACTAAGCGAGGCATCACCTGTTACTCATGCAAATCCACTCGATAAGGAAAAGCGTAAGATTGGTGCAATTGGATTACCATTTCCAAGCACAGATTGCAAGATTGTGGATCTTGATAATAAATCAAAGGAATTGCCAGTTGGTGAAGTCGGCGAACTTGCAGTAAAGGGACCACAAGTCATGATGGGATATCACAATCGACCTGATGAAACAAAGGATGTGTTATCTAATGATGGTTGGTTATTCACAGGTGATATTGCCAAGATCGATGAAGATGGTTGGACATACATTGTCGATAGGAAGAAAGACCTCATAAACGCTTCAGGGTACAAGGTGTGGCCTAATGAGGTCGAAGAGGTACTCTTTGAACATCCAAAGATTCGTGAAGCGGCAGTCATTGGAATTCCCGATGAAACTCGAGGTGAAACTGTCAAGGCATTTGTGGTTCTCGAACCAGGGCAGACTGCAACAGTTGATGAGATTCGTACATTTTGCAAGGAAAAGATGGCTGTATACAAAGTCCCAACACATGTAGAATTTGTACAAGAACTGCCAAAAACACAAGTTGGCAAGATTCTCAGACGCGAGCTTCGCGATGAACCTCAAAAATAGTTCAAGTATAATATCAAGCTGGAAGTAGTATTCTTACTTCCAGCCCCGTACTATTTAATCATGAATTTGAAAAGCATCTGTTTCATAATTTTGAATTAGAGCTTGGACTTCTGGTCGACCAAGTAGTTTTCGTCGGGTTTCTGACATGTTGTTAATGACGCATCCAATACCAACTACATGAGCTCCCAATTTTTCAATGATTTTCTTGGTTGCAAATACTGACGTGGCTTGGATGAGCCAGTCATCGATGATGACAACACGGTCACCAGAATCAATGGAGTCAGCAACTAAAGCGAGTTGTCTATCGGCGAATCTATTGGAAGGTAGCATTTCAATCTCGCGGTGATATCCTTCAGGAATATATGCAATTGATCTAGCAGGAACGATTCCACATCCTAAATAATATGCAATTGCACTGCCAAGGGCAAGACCTCTTTGCTCAATTCCGACAACCTTGTTTGGCTTCATTTCAACAAAAGGTTTAGCGAGTGTGACGACGGCCGCGTGAAAGACATCAGGATGCTCTAGTAGTCTGCTAATATCACAAACTGCCTTTCCAGGTTCTGGCCAATCACGAATCACCTCAACATACGCTGTAAAATCTTTCTCAGTCATTATCTGACCCCATGAGGATTGACAATCAATGGTGACTTAACATTTTCTGTATTAGTCAAAAGATAACGTCAAGGACATGAATAAGAATAAACACGAAACAGTTAAACACGTAGCAAATGAATTTGTAACCAAGATAGTTGTGGGAGCCTGCAAGTTTGATAGTTCCGGGTACAACGATATCGTTAACTCTCATGCCAACGTACATTGAAGTGCGTGATAAAGGTGTGATTAAGAAGAAAATTCCGCTTAAAGGTAAATCATTTGAGGATATATCTTTGGAATTAGAGATGTATTTTAAATATCTCGGAAAAAGATTAGCTCCTGGAGTTTTAGATGATATATTAGATAGGATTGGATTGCCCAAAGCAAGAAAGGTGATTCTTGAACCTGAGATTGAATCAGAAGTCATAATTGAACCGGAACCAGAGATTGAACCCGAAGCAGAGGTCGAATCTGAAGTAGAAACTGAGCCTGAGCTGGCACCAAAAGCGGAAATTCAAGTAACTAAATCAATTGAAGAAGAAATGCAAAAGGAAAGATCATTTTTCAAAAGAAAGGAAAAGAAGAAAGAAGAGAAAGAAGTTGCAGCAACTTTTGTTCAAAGTGGCATGAGTGGAGATGAAAGAGGAGTAATTTCAGCAGAAGACTTTGATGATATTAATGAAGCCCTTCAAGCAGTGGAGGCTCTTAGCGACTCGTTTATGGCACCTCTTACTACAGAAACTTCAAGGGAAGAAACGAAACCACAAGTAAAGATTTCAATTAATCTGGAAGGCAAAGAAGAGATTATGGCCTCACAAAGCACCTACGCTCGTGCTCCAGATATCGAGGAGGTAACCACGTCTCCAGAAGAGGAAGAAACTGAATTAGTTGCTATAACTGTGGATGAAGATATCACTCAAATATCCGAGGATAAGACACAACGAGCTCCCACTCATCAAATTAAACCCATCGTAAAATGCAAGGCATTATTACTTGGTGAAACGGGTGTTGGTAAACGGACACTTGCTCAAAAAGGAGGATTCTCTCCAATCGTTATAGATGAGGAAACCAATACAGTTTCAAAATATATTTTTGGAAATATAATTGATGCAGCAAACCATCGAGTAGATATGCAACTCTGGTCATTTGATCTTGCAGTACAAGAAAAGTTGCCTAGAAAAGAATTCTATGATGGTTCAGAATTACTTCTTATAGCATACTCAGCATCAGATCGATGGTCCTTTGATAGCATTGATTTCTGGCTTCGAGAAACAAGTATTTCATGTGAAG